>CALVQZ010000107.1 GCA_944358275.1 uncultured Bacilli bacterium | reverse complement strand
TATATGTTATAGATAATATTATTTCATTTAATGTAATGAATAAAATAAAAAAGGAAATAAAAAAACAAGCAAAATATAATACTCAATTTATTCGTACTAAAGTATTATAATAGTTAGACTCAAATTCTAGTTTATATCGTCATATTAAAAATGCATATCCAAAGTTTAAAATATATAATAAAGTAGTTGAAAAATTAAAAAATGGTAAATCTATTTAGTTATGTAGATAATTATGGCGATATTACTTTTAGTGAAAAGAGTTTTAATGATATAGATAACTTAGTATTTTCATCACTTGCATATTTGGATTTTTCTAATACTAGTGTGAATAATGGTAAGCATACATTAGAAGAAATTGGTATTGAATACTTAAATAAATGTGATTATAAGAGATTAAGATTAAGATTTGCTCAAAAAGAAGCTTATATATTATTAAAAAAAATTATAAATAAAAAAAGATATAAAGATATAATTTTATATAATTATATATATACTACAAATAAAGATACTCAGTTTAGTGCAGTTACTTTTAAGATTTCTAATAGATTAAAATATATTTGCTTCGAAGGTACTGATGAACTTATAAGTGGTTGGAAAGAAGATGGCAAACTAGCATGTATATTTCCTGTACCTTCTCATGTAAGTGCGATAAAATATGCGAATGATAATATAAGCTTTTTTGATAAAGATGTTATTATAGGAGGTCATTCTAAAGGTGGTAATCTAGCACTTGTAGCAGCAATGTATATAAAAAAACATAAAAAACACAAATTAAAAAAAGTATATAGTAATGATGGACCAGGACTTAGAAAAAATGAATTTGAAAGTAAAGAATATAAAAGTATAAAGAAAAAATATGTTCATATAGTTCCAGATTGCAGTATAGTCGGTGTTTTACTTAGAAACGATAGTTATGTAGTAGTTAAATCAAGTAAAAAGAATATACTAGGACATATGTTAAGTAGTTGGATAGTAGATGATGATGAACTATTTTTAAGTGAATTATCTACTACGAGTAAAAAGTTAGAAAAAAGTATTATTTCATGGTTAGAAAAACACGATGATGAAGAAAGAACTATGATTGTTAATAAAATCTTTAGTGTATTAGAAGATGCTGAGGTAGATGCATTTAATAATGTACGCGATATTAAAAAAATTATTAAGATTATTTATAATGTTAGAAATATAGATAAACAAACAAAAGATTTAATCATAGATTTTATAACTTATACTTTTAATAATATCATAAATTAGGAGGTCATATGTTAGTAGGAGTTTTAGTAGAAATAAAATCATTAAAAGAAAAAATTTTTACTTACAATGTACCTAGTAAACTTATAGAAAAAGCAAAATTAGGAACAAGAGTAATTGTTCCTTTTGGAAGTAGAAAGTTAAATGGACTAATAATAAGTTATGAAAAAGAATGCGAATATGTTACTAAAGATATTATAGAAGTATTAGATGATGAACCTATATTAACAGAAGAGCTTATTTCACTTGGTAAAACTATGAGTGAAAAATATATATCTTCTTTAATGATTTGTTATCAAAGTATGCTTCCTAGTGCATTAAAATTTAATAAGAAATCATTAAATATTAAATATGATAAGTATGTAGAAAAAGTTTTTGATTTAGAAAATCCTTCAGTAGGAGAAAAGAATATTTTAAATTTATTTAACGACACTGATATGGTAAAATTAAGTCTTATTAAAAACAAAACTATCTTAAAAAGACTTATAGATAAAGGAGTATTAAAAGAAGTAGTTAAAGAAAGATATAGACTATCATCTACATATGATAAATGTGATTTAAAGACTTTGACTCCTAATCAAAAAAAAGCATATGAAAGTATAATGAATGCTAAAAATATAGTTACTTTACTTCGTGGAGTAACAGGTAGTGGTAAAACAGAAATATATATGCATTTAATTAAAAATGTAATAAATAATGGAAAAACTGCTATAGTTTTAGTGCCGGAAATTTCTCTTACTACTCAACTAATAGATAGATTTAAAGGAGTATTTCAAGATAATGTTGCAGTTTTACATAGTTCATTATCTGATGGAGAAAGATATGATGAATGGAGAAAGATAAAAGATAAAAAGGTATCATTAGTAATAGGGACAAGAAGTGCTATATTCGCACCTCTTAACAACATTGGTATTATAATAATTGATGAAGAACATGAAGATACATATAAACAAGAGAATAATCCTAGATATAGACTTATCGATATAGCACTAGAAAGAGCAAAATATAATAATGCAAAAATTGTACTTGGAAGTGCAACACCATCTTTAGAAAGTTATGCAAAAGCAAAAGTAGGAAGATATGATTTAGTTGAATTATTAGAAAGAGTTAATAATAAAGCACTTCCTTTAGTCTATATTATAGATATGAAGGATGAAATAAAAAAAGGAAGTCCAATATTATCAAAAAAAGCAAGTGATTTAATTTTAGATAGATTAAATAAAAAAGAACAAATAATGATTCTTATAAATAGAAGAGGATACTCTAATTATATTATTTGCAATGAATGTGGTGAGGTTTTAAAGTGTCCTAATTGTGATATAAGTTTAACTTATCATAAAACTAGTGGTACATTAAGATGCCATTATTGTGGATATGCAACTATAAAACCTAATCTATGCCCTAAATGTAGTTCTAAATATTTAATGTTAAAAGGTATTGGTACAGAAAAAATAGAAGAAGTGCTAAATGAAAAATTTGATGCAAGAGTAGTTAGAATGGATAGAGACTCTACAAGTAAAAAAGGCGCACATGAGAAGATTATAAGAGATTTTAATGATTATAAATACGATATACTTTTAGGTACACAGATGATATCTAAAGGACTTGATTTTAAAAATGTTACTTTAGTAATCGTATTAAATGGAGATTCTAGCTTAAATGTACCTGATTATAGAAGTGCAGAAAGAACATTTAATCTACTTACACAAGTATCAGGAAGAGCGGGAAGAAAAGAAAAAGAAGGTATTGCACTTATTCAAACGTATAATCCAAATCATTATTCTATTGTTTTTGCAAAAGAACACGATTATAAAAGCTTTTATAATAAAGAATTAAAAATAAGAAAACAATTAAACTATCCACCATTTTGTAATATAGTTGCAATTCGTATAATATCTACTGATTATGAAATAGGTAATAAAGAAATACAAAAAATACATAAATATTTAAATACTAATTTAAATTCTAAATATGTAGTATTAGGACCATCCGTATCCTTAAAAATAAATAATACATATAAGTTTCAGTTAATAATTAAATATAAAGAAAAAGAATTATTATATGAAGTATTAAAAGATATAGATAAAAATATAAAAAATAAAAATATAAAAGCAGAAATAGATTTTAGTCCAGTAAAATTGTAGAAAGTAAAATTTATGGGTTTACAAAAAGGTATAGTAAAATTAGAAAAATATAATCCAAATTGGAAAAATATGTTTGAAGAAGAAAAGAAAAATTTAGAAAAATTACTAAAAAATAAAGTAATATCTATAGAACATTTAGGAAGTACTTCAATAGAAAGATTAAGTGCAAAACCAATTATAGATATAATGGGAGTAGTAGAAAATTTAAAAGATGTAGATGAATTTAAACATTTATTTACACCCCATTTAGGATATGATTTAAAAGATGATTTTGGAGAAAAAGAAGAATATTTAGTAATAAAAGGTAGTGAAGAAAATCGTACTCATTTTATTCATATAGTAGAAGTAGATAAAGAAAGATATAAAAATTTTGTTTGCTTTAAAAATTATTTACTTGAACATAAAGAATATATTGAAAAATATGAAGAATTAAAAGAAGATTTATCTATAAAATATGAAGATGATAGAGAAAAATATACATCATTAAAAAATGATTTTATACAAGAAGTAATAAGTTTATATAAAGAAGAGAATAATTTATAGTTTAATTAAGAATAGATGTTAATATATCTATTTTTTTAATTTATTATAAAAAATAAAAAAAATTCAAAAAAACACTTGAAAATAAGGGGGTATAATATACATGTACAATACAAAATAGGGAGAGTGTTTAAAAATATGAACAAAGTAAGTAAGAAAAATGCATTTACATTAGTAGAATTATTAGCAGTAATAATAATACTAGCAATAATATTAGTAATAGCAGTACCACAATTAATGGAAACGATAGAAAAAT
>CALVQZ010000106.1 GCA_944358275.1 uncultured Bacilli bacterium | reverse complement strand
AAATATAGTTGTTTCTTTCATCGATATCCTTACTTGCAATAGGAAAATCATATCCATATTCTTTGCTACCAAATACAAACCATTTAATATTGAAGTTTTTATACTGTTTAACTTCTTCAAATAATTTTTTTAGGTGTTCCAATAAAATGTCTGGTATAGGTAATGTTCTTTTACTAGATTTTGTTTTAAGAGTAGTGAATTTGTAATTTTTACTACCATATTTAGAGGGAACTTGTATATTAATATTTAATTTTTTGTTATTAAAGTCTATTTTATCCCAAGTTAAACCTCTTAATTCGCCTTTACGACATCCCATATAATATAATGTTTCAAACATACAAATATATTTTAATTCATTTTCAAAACTTATAAAATGCTTAAACTCATCTAATGTATAATAGTCCATTTCTCTTTCGGCTTCATTAGGGTCGGTAAATTTAGTCATTTTTTTATATACGTTATGAAAGTCAAAATTTAATTGTCTGCTGCCGTAATTTAAGATTGCCTTTAAGAATTTAAAGATATCATTTTTAGTACTAGTACATTTTAATTCAGGTTTTGAATCTATTATCCTTTTCCATTTGTTAAAATGTTCAATATTAAATTCTGTTAATTTAACATTCTCCAAACTTTTTAGATGTGGGACTCTATTATAGTAAGTATCAAAAGTTGTATCTTTTACTTTCTCAATGTTAGCTTTATAATCATAGTAAGATTCGTAAAGGTCTTTAAAAGTCCAATCTGATTTATCTACTTGTTCTTTTGCTTCAACTTTATTTAGAAACTTACGCTCTTCATCTTTAGCTATTTTACTTGTCATATATCGCTTAGATTTCTTTTGGTCTCTTGTTCCATCTTCTTTAGTATAGGGAACTCTAAAAACCCAAGAGCGCCCATCCTTTGTTTTTATAAGTTTTCCATTTTTATCAAATTCTTGATATACAGCCATATTTATTTCCTCCGTTCCTGCTATATTTTCAATAGTGATATAACTGAGGCAAATAAACAATTTAGTATATATGTATTGTATTGAGTTAGTGTTAGTAGCACTAACTCTTTTTTGCCTCTATATTTTTATTACGAAAAACTACCTTCCCTCAATTACCATTTTCGTGATTTTTGTTAAAAAATTTAAAAAATTTTAGAATTTTTGCAATTCAAATTAGTTTCTAAAATTGTATACATAATAATTACCATTAATAAGAAAAAATTGCTTAAGTCATATTCATTTTTCATTTTTTAGCGAAATTTGTATCAAAAAACACATTTTTTTTAAGAAATTTCAAATTTTTTGTCATTTTGGCCAATGAGAGTGTGTTCTGATTCGTAAATATAATATAGAAGGGAGGAAGATGTTCTTGAAAATAATAACAGCAAAAGAAACTTTAGAAATTGTATCTAAGCAATGGTGTTCGAGTAAAGACTTTAGTGCTTTATCAGGCACTGGGAAAAATACAACTCTAAAGTTGATGAGTGATTTGAGAAGTAAACTTATACAGGAAAATTATTACTTGCCGAAAAATTTACTTCCAATGAAAGAAGTGGTTGCATACTTAAAAATCGACATACCATATCTAAAAAAAGTTAGTGATTATTAATTAATTACCCAAAATTATAAGAAAGGAGGTTCCTATAATATGTCAGCAAGAGAATTTAGATTAAAGACAGGTTGGCCTGTTGGTGAAGTGGCAAAGTTATTTGGTATAGATGAAAAAACTATGTTAGCAAATGAAGCATATATCTATGTGCCAGACTTAACCATACTTAGCGAAATACTAAATATGCCAGAATTGGAGTATGAAGTATAGTAAATAATGAAGCAAATAAATAAAAATAATAAATTAGAAAGGATTTGGTTATATGAAAATAACATTAAAAAGATTAAGAGAGAAAAAAGGAATGAAGTTAGAAACTCTTTCCAAATTATGTGATATTAAAGTTCGAAGACTCAAAGATATAGAGGAATATCGAACAATTCCAGATGGCGATGAAATAATAAGTATTCTTAAAATTCTTGGTATTTATTATGATGAAATTTTATTCTTCATCTGGGAAGATATAATTAAAAATCAAATAGGAGGTTGTGATAATAATGAGTAGCAATGTATGGTCAAAAGAAGATAAAATTACTGCTAAAAGGTTCAGCAATATTGAGATAATACTGAATGAAAATAGTCCAAAAACAGTATTATTGTATTCAATCGAAAATCCTCAAAATATCATTATATTTTATAAGTCAGAATTAATAAATATCTTTAGTTATAAATCAAGAAAACATAATTTCTATAAAAAACTAATGATAAGAGATATTGAGGTAAACATAGGACAAGACTGGCTAATATTTATACAAAAACACAAGATATTTCATATATATTTTGATACTCATAAACAAATAGCAGATTATTTAAAATTAACAGAAAAGGAGAATTATAATGAATAATCAAGGAAAGTTTCTTATTAACAAAGATATAAAGTATGAGGATTTAAGTGTATTAACAACCGATACACCTGAACTAAGTTTTGTAAATTATTACTTTAAAAGCATATCTAATGATAATGAAGAAGTTGAGAAATTACTATATCAAATAATCGGTGCCAGTCTATACACCGAAAAACCTTTTGGGAAATCTTTTATTCTAAAAGGCACAGGAAGAAATTCCAAGTCTACATATGTTAGACTCATTGAGTTATTAGCTGGTCCAGCTAATTGTTCACATGAACATTTAGAGAAATTATCTGGAAATAAATCTGGTAGTAAATCAACCGTTAGCTTCTTAAGAGGCTGTGTAGTAAATGTGGCGGATGACCAGCGACAGCCATCCTATGTGGATACGTCAATGTTATGTCGATTAATAACTGGTAATGCAATATCTATTGGTAAAAAGTGGAGAGATGATATGATTCCAAAGATAACATTAATCTTCACTGTTAATGATGTAATTGATTTCAAGGATACAGGTTTGTATATACGAGATCGCTTTTATGTTATTCCATTTTCTAGGGTTTTTACAGAAGATACTAATAGAATAATAGATATTGAAAAACAACTAGCAACTAAATTATCACTTCAGATTATTGCTACCAGAGCAGTTAAAGAATTTAAAGAGGTATTGGAAAGAAAGAAATTCACAATACCTTCCATTGTAAAACAAGAAACAGAAAGATATTTTATGACTTCTAATAACATAGTAGAATTTTGTGCTACATATCCAATAAAAAGACTTATTACCAAAACAAAATATTATGAAGAATATTTTAATTGGTGTAAGGATAATAACCTAGATGCATATAATAATGTTAAATTTGGAAAAGAAGTAAAAGCATTAGGTTATCGCTCAGAAAGATATACGATATGTAGCAAGAGAAACAATTATTATGTTGCAAATGATTTTGATAAGTCAGAATGTAAAGGTATTTATGAAGCATATCTTAAAAGAATAAATGTTGATGAATGGACAGCATCTAAAGTATCAGAAGATGCTTTCGTAAAAGAGAATGAAGAAGCAGGCGCTATATCATTCAGTGATTATTTAGCAGAAATACTTTATGATGACAATTTACCAACTTCTCGTATGTAGAATTTACTGACAATGCTCATCTAGGCCTCTAGGAAGGCTTAGGTGAGCTTTTATCATATATGGCGATAAAAAATTTGTAAAATAGAATATGCCTCTATAAGACCATTAGAAGACCTAGGAGAAGTCTTATCATAATAGAGTTTATAAACATAATGTAATTAGGAACATATTGATATACCTAACTCTTTATTTTGGAATTTTACTATGCCACTATGGCAGGATATATTAGTTTTAATATTTAATAATAAGAAAACTATAGATTTAACTATAGTTGTTCTTACAATTTTTTTACTTTTTAAATTATTGTCTTGTTCCTTTGTTCATTTTTCTCATCATTGTTATATTACTTTTTTATTTGTACTATTGGTTATTATATTATTTTTATTAGTATTTGTATTATGATTATTGATACTTATTCGATTTTCCCTCAACTTTTCACAGAATTAGAAAAACGTGTCCTTTATTTTCTTTGGCCCATCACTTCCTTTGTAATAATATATACGGACTAAATCTAATTTTTAATTAATATCTTATCAACTAAATTATATTCTAATGCTTCTTCTGCATTAAACCATTTGTCTTTAGGTTGAATATCTTGTCTAATCTGCTCTATATCTTTACCCGTATTATCTGCTAATATCTTGATAATTCGTTCGTTTAGTGCGTTAGAGTGTTCATAACTTATTTTTACATCTCCAATTTTACCACAATTAAAAGTTGATACTTCGTGTATCATAACTTCACTATTTGGAGTTATGTATCGTTTGCCTTTTGTACCACCACTAAGTAATATCGCTGCCATTGAAGAACAACGACCTAGGCATATTGTTTTGACATCACTTTTAACCATTTGCATAGCATCATAGATAGCCATACCACTTGAAACTTCTCCGCCTGGCGAATTAATATAAAAGAGTATATCTTTCTTACTTTTAAGAGCATCTAGTTTTAATAATTGTTCAACAATTTTCTCTGCTTCTTCTGGAGTAATTTCTTTGTTTAGTCGAATAATACGATTGTTTAATAAATTAACATCTGATGGTGTCTTAGGTTTTGTTCTGTTTTTATTTAGATTTCTATCTTTTCGTTTTGCTTTATACTCTTTTTTAGTATCTTCTTTTGTATCTTTCTTAGTCATAAATTTAATTCCTTTCAATAAATTATAAATACTATATGCTAAATGTTTTTTGATTTTTTAAGTGTTTAATCTTATATGGTAGATTTAATTTTTCAAAGTCGTGAGAGTTTTCTCCATGTATAGGTATTATTATCTTAGGTTTAACAATATTACAAACCTTTATAATTCCTTTTGCAGTTGCATGACCACTTGTGTGTAAATAATGATAGTCTTTTGGCACAAATTTAGAAATACCTTCATCAGCAGTATCGCCTTGTAAATATCCTAACCATTGAGAATAAATAAATATCCCACTTTTGAAGTTAGGACTATTGATAAACTTCTTTGAAAAGTAATTACTTCGTACTAACATACAAAAACCTTTTTCTATCATCTCTTTATAAAACTTACCATCAAAACTTTTAACATCTGAAAAGTTATAATAGTCCCCATATTTCGTACTCGTTTTTGTCACATAGTTTAGTATATCTTTTTGGTAGTCATCACATATAAATAGTTTAGTTCCTGCTTTTTTATTTGCGTGATAGAAAGAAGCTATCCTATCAATATTAGTAGAAGCACACATTATAAATACATACTTATTGTCTTGTATTAAATTGATTGCTTCTTGTTGCACCATAAACTCAGACATAAAAGTTTCATCTAGTCTTGAAAGTGTTGTATGTTCACAAATAAGAACATCAATTTTTCCTATCCCTTTAAGTATTTTAGGTGTATTTCTACCAATAGGACCGTGTGTACGGAAATCTCCCGTATGTAAAATTCTTTTACCGTTAGCTTCAATAAGGAACATATAACTATCAAAAGCAGAGTGGTCTATGC
>CALVQZ010000105.1 GCA_944358275.1 uncultured Bacilli bacterium | reverse complement strand
TAGAAGAAAACGGAAATAGTATAAGAACTAGAAATCAAAGACTTGCTGGAATAAAATCATTTTATCGATATTGTTTATGCTATGAAATTCAAAATATAGATAATATAAATCAAATATTAACTATAAGTTTTAAGAAATATGTTAAACCAATTCAAGATTATTTAACTGAAGAAGAATTAGAAAAGATTTTTGCTAGTATAGATACTAACACTAAAATTGGTAAACGTGATTTATTAATACTAGTACTTTTATATGATACTGCAGCCAGGTCAAGTGAAATGATTAATTTAAAAATAGAAGACATTAATTTAGAAGCTGGGATAATAAAATTAAATGGTAAAGGTAAAAAACAAAGATATGTACCAATAATGGAGAGAACTAAAGATTTATTAATTCAATATTTAAAAAATAGATATTCAAAACATGAATCATTATTGGGAAAGAATACAACATACAGTTTATTTCATCATCTTTTTATACGAATTAATAAACAATGTAAACTTGTTAAAAAAGTTACACCACATACTATAAGGAGAACTAGAGCAATACATTTATTAGATAAAGGTGTAAATGTTGTATATATACAAGAACTGTTAGGGCATTCTAATATTTTAACAACCCAAGATTACACAAGAGCAATAACTAAAAGTAAATTTGAAGCAATAGAAAAAGTAACCCCAACATTAAATACCAATCTAACTGATTGGAATGATGACAAAGATTTACTGAACCAGTTACTTAATCTATAAATGTTATCTATCGTAAAATCAAAAAAAGTCCAGCATTTAAGCCAAACTTTTCAAATACGATAGATAATATTATGCGATAGATAATATATATTATCTGTCGCGACAGATAATACATTCTAAATGCAGGTACTGATAATTAGTATTTGGTAAAAACGCGTCCAAACTGGGTAGGGACCCAGTGGACGCGAGGTGCCTTTCAAAAATATGTTTTTGAATAAATATGAAAATGTAAAATAGAAAGTTATAAATATGAGTAAAAAAGGTGCATATAGTAGATATTCATTTATTAAGAAAATGAATAGAAAATCTATAATCTTAATTAAAAGTAAAAATAAGTATATTGCTTTTGATAGGGATTTGGAAATATTGAAATATATTGGTTTTGATATGAAGTATGAATATTGTAGTTTCAAGTATTTAGATAAGTATAATATAAATTATATTGTTTTAGATAATTTAGATGTTATAGTTGATAAAGTATTTGAAAGTAATAATTATATGAAATATATGAAGTTAATGTATTTGAATAAAATATTGGTAAAAATTGGTAATATCTAGGTAACTAGTTATTATAGGGTAGATTTATTTAAATCGCCTATCGCTAATCCTGAGAATGCTAACAATGCGTGGAATGTCAATTCTGATGGCAATGCTGACAACAACAACGCGAGCAATGCGGACGGTGTGCGGCCTTTTTGGAGCTCCTTATCAGTGAGAATTTATAGGTAGTAAAATAGTTATATTTGAGTACGATAAGGAACAAAGTCTATCCTTGAGATAAAAAGTCTCTTTATTGAGATCTCTAAATTGAATATAGGGATGAGTGTGTTATACGTAACCTTCTGTAAACCCTATAAAACTTGAAAAAGCGCTAGTAAAGGCTTTTGTCTTTTACTAGTGCTTTTATATTTTAAAAAAGGAGTTGTTATGAGTAGTAACGTAGTATTTAGAAAAAATGGTGGGTTTTATAGTGTATATGGAGATGATTGTTATATTCTTTATTATCTATTTAAATATAGAATAATTGATGATAGAGTGGGTTTTCCAATAAGTGCTTATAATAAGGTTGTAAATGTTTTAAATGAGAATTTAATAAATCATGAGTATAATGATAATGTAGTAAATTATAAGAAAAAAAATAATTATAATAAGTTTGTTAAATTAGGTAAAAAGAAGTATAATTTGGATTTTAGAATTAAAGATATAATAAGTAAGTTAGATAAATTAAATGAAAAGGATATTGATAAAATACTTGACTATATTGAGGAATTTTTATGAATGATAGATTTTTAGTAGTTAAGTATATGAAGGAATTTATTTATTCTATCGATAAGTTAGTAATTAATTTTCCAAGAAAGGAGTTTGTAATAAAAGATAGAATATTAAATGATAGTTTAGATATATTAGAGATGATATATATTGCAAATGTTAATAATGATAATAATTTAAAATGTAATATACTTGCTAAACTTAGTATGTTAGATTTTTATATAGAAAGAAGTTATAAGAATGGTTTAATAAGTGAAAAAGTTTGTAAAAAGAAATCAAGTGAAATAAATAATATATCTAAACTTATATATGGATGGTTAAAATGGAAGTAAGTATAAATAGAATAATAAATGTATTTGAAAATGATATGTATAATGGGTGTTCTAATAAGAAAAAATTATATAAATTTGAAATATTTAAAATGTGTAATGTAGATTATATTTACGATGTTTTAAGAAGTGGTAATTATAATATGAAAGAATATTCTATATTTATGATAAAATATCCTAAATATAGAATAATTATGAGTTTAAAGATGATTGATAAAGTAATAAATCATTATATTACTAAATATGCTTTTATACCTAAATTATCAAAATATTTAGATATTAGGAATGTTGCTACGAGGAAGAATATGGGTAGTAGTTATGGTATTAAGTTATTAAAAAGATATATTGAATTAAATAAAAAATATAAAGAATTTTATATTTTAAAATTAGATATAAGTAAGTTTTTCTATAATATAGATCATAATAAATTAAAAAGTATGTTAAGAAAAGAATTAGATGATATTGAATATAAAATAATTTGTACTATTATAGATAGTACGAATGCAAGTTATGTTAATAATAATATTGAAAACTTAAAGAATAATGAATTAAAATATACAAATAGAGTTAAAGAAGTAGTTGACATACCAAATTATAAATATGGTAAAGGACTTCCCATAGGGAATATGACTAGTCAGTTTTTGGCAATATATTATCTATATGCATTAGATCATTTTATTGTACATAATTTAGGTATTAAATATATGGTTCGTTATATGGATGATTATATTTTAATACATCATGATAAATGCTATTTAAAAAAATGCATGAATATAATAGAAAGAAAGTTAAATAATGAATATAAATTAAAATTAAATAAGAAGAAGTGTATTATATATAATATTAAAGATGGATTTGATTTTTTAGGATATACTTTAAAGAGAGTAGATAATAAGACTATATGTATAGTAAGTTCTAAAACTAGGAAGAATGTATTAAAGAAAGTAAAATATAATATTAGCAATTATAGTAATAATAATTTAAGATATAGTTATTGTTCTATAAATAATTATTATAATAGTTTTAAGTATTGTAATAATTTATTTATAAAAAGAAGTATAAATAGAGTTTATTAAAAAAATACAAAAATAGTAGAATGATATGTATTGTTTTACTATTTTTGTATTTTATATTATTTAAAATTTATAATTAGTAAATAATATATAACTAATGTTTAATTTTATAACTTTGATTATATTTTTTGTATGTGATATCTTACTTAAGAAAGAAGTATATATGAATAGTAAAATAATATTATTTGATAAAGTTTAATTAAATGAAAAGTATTATATAAGTGTTGTTTTAGTTAATAGTAAAGAACCTAGAAAATATTAGAAAGTATTAAAACATAGATTAAAAAAGAAGAAAAATGAGTTGGTGACAAATTGTGACCAGTTGAAATCGAAGGCAGCAGATGGTAAATATAGATTAACTGATGTATGGAAAGAAGGTGGCATTGAAAAAACTCACGAGTATGTAATGATTACTAATGATATATATAAAAACTGGAGAGGATTTACTGCTAAAGAGTATAAAGAACATAAAGGACTTAGAAAAGGATCTTTAAAAGATAATATGACTGATATAGAAATAGCACTTGCAGATTTAGGAGAACTTGCTACTCGTGATATTGCTTTATTAGAATATCCAGAAGGTCTTAAAGAAAATTTAAATGTTGCTAAACGTGGCGGACAAGTAGCAAATGATGCGAGAAAGTCTTATGAAAAATAGAAAATATTATTTAATATATGTAATTTGGAAGTTATTTGATAAAGTTAAAGACTTTTTGTTAGAAATTTGCTATAATGTTGTTGTGATTTGGGGTGGTATTATGTCATCTTTTTCTATGAGGGTTAAAAGTGAGATTATTAACTTGAATAGTGGTAAGACTGAGAAGATTTCTTTGCTTTCTTCCTATATTAGGAATAATGCTATAATAACTAGTGATGCTATATTGATAAATACTGAGAATATTGAGATTTCTAGGTATATATTTAATTTGATTAGTGAACTTTATTCTGTTTTTCCTGTTATTACTGTTAGGAAGAGTTTTAATTTTAAGAAGGGGTTGTCTTATTTAATTAAGATAAGTAGTAAGCTTGATTTGATTTTAAGAGATTTGTCTTTAGTTAATTCCGATGGTTATTTTATAAATATTCCTAGAGAATATATTTATAATGATGATGAGGATAAGAAGTCTTATTTAAGAGGTATTTTTCTTGCTACTGGTTCAGTTAATGATCCTAAGACAGCTAGGTATCATCTTGAGTTTTTAATTGATGATTATGATTATTCCTTGTTTGTGTGTGAACTATTGGATAGTTATAATTTAAATAGTAAGCTTATTGAAAGAAATAATGGGTTTATGATATATATTAAAGAATCAGAAAAGATTAGTGATTTTTTGAAGATTTTAAATGCGGTTAATTGTGTTTTGTATTATGAAAATATTATTGCTTATAGACAACAGAAGAATTTAGTTAATAGATTGAATAATTGTGAGCAGGCTAATGTAGAAAAGACTATAAATTCTGCTTTATCTCAAATAAAAGATATTGAAGTTATTGAGAATACTATTGGACTTGATTCTCTTGATTCAAAGTTAAGGGTTGCTGCAATATATAGAAAAAAATATAAAGAGGTTTCTTTAGGAGAACTTAGTAAGATAATTTCTATTGAGAATAATGAAAAAATAACTAAGTCTGGATTAAATCATAGATTAAGAAAAATAAGAGAAATTGCTTCATCTTTAAATGTGAATGATAAGTAGTTTTTCTTATTTTTTATTCTCTTATTTCTTTAAAGTACTTTAAAATGTTATCTTTTTTTGGTATCATATATTATGTATGAAAATGTAAGAGGACGTGAATTAGTATGGGCAAAGTTATATCATTAGTTAATCAAAAAGGTGGAGTAGGTAAAACTACAACAAGTATAAATTTAGCAGCAGCTTTAGGTTATTATGGTAAAAAAACATTGTTAATTGATTTAGACCCTCAAGGGAATGCATCTACTGGTGTTGGTATTGATAAAGGTGATACTAGATATTCTATTTATGATGTTATGATTGATAGGGTTGAAATTGAAGATGCGATTGTTAAGACTAAGTTTAAGAATTTGAGTATTTTATCTTCTACTATAAATTTAGCTGGTATTGATATCGAACTTATCGATAGAAGTGCAAGAGAAGTTGATTTTGTTAAGACAGCACAACTTAAAAAACATATATCTAATATTAAAGATAAATATGATTATATTATAATTGATTGTCCACCATCTTTAGGTATTTTGACCACTAATGCGCTTACTGCATCTGATTCTGTAATTATACCTGTTCAATGTGAGTTTTTTGCTCTTGAAGGTATAATGCAGTTATTGAATACTATTATGCTTGTACAAAAGAATTTAAATCCATTGTTGGATATAGAAGGGGTACTACTTACGATGCTTGATTTAAGAACAAAACTAGGAATAGAAGTAGTTACTGAAATTAGAAGTTATTTTAAAGAAAGAGTATATGATACTATTATACCTAGATTAGTTAAATTATCAGAGGCACCATCTCATGGTAAACCTATTCATATTTATGATAAAGATAGTAAAGGTACTCTTGCATATTTAAATCTTGCAAAGGAAGTGATTATGAGGAATGGAAAATAAAAGAAAAGCGTTAGGTAGAGGGTTAGAAGAACTATTTAATTCTGAGAGTTTGGAGTTAGAGAAAATTGAAACTAGAATAATAGAGAGTGCATCTAAAGATGAAATAGTTGAGATAAATCTTTCTGAGTTAAGATCTAATCCATATCAACCAAGGAAAATATTTGATGAAGAAGCTTTGAAGGAATTAAGTGAGTCTATAAAGAACTATGGTGTATTTCAACCTATTATAGTTAAGAAAAGTATAAAAGGTTATGATATTATTGCAGGTGAAAGAAGAGTAAAAGCTAGTAAGATGGCTGGTATGACTACTATTCCAGCTATTATTAGAGATTTTTCTGATGAACAGATGATGCAGATAGCGTTACTTGAGAATTTACAAAGAGAGAATTTAACTGCTATTGAAGAAGCTACTGCATATAGGGATATTATAAATGCTTTACAAATTACTCAAGATGAGCTTGCAAGAAAATTAGGAAAAAGTAGGAGTCATGTTACTAATATGATTGGATTACTTCGCCTTCCAAGTAATGTTCAAGATATGATACTTAAAAATGAAATATCTATGGGGCATGCTAGAGTGCTTAGTAAACTTGAAAACAATGATGATATAGTTGAACTTGCAGATAAAGTTAAAAATGATAATTTGAGTGTTAGGGAACTTGAGAACTTAACTAATTTATCTTATAAGAGAAGTGTTGAGATTAAAAGAAGAAAAAAAGAAGATACTCATGAATATAGATATATTGAACAGGCTATGGAAGAGAAATTTGGTACAAAGGTTAAAGTATCTGATGGTAAGATTCAAATTAGTTATTCATCAATAAATGATTTAAATAGAATAATTGAAATTTTAAATATAAATGTAGAGGATTAGTATGAAAGAATATAAGATTGGTTCTATTGTTATAATGAAAAAACAACATCCTTGTGGTGAAAATAAATGGAAAGTTATTAGGGTTGGTGTTGATGTTAAGATCAAATGTACTAAGTGTGGTAGAGAAATTATGCTAAGTAGTTTGGATTTTGAAAAAAAACTAAAGAAAGTAGTTGAATTGTAATGGAAAAAGAAAAAGGAAAAAAATTTTGGCTAAATAATACAATATTATTTTTTATGTCGCTTATAGTGCTTGTTGTAATTTTAAGTGTTATAGGAAATGCTTTTGACTGGCAGGGGACATATTCTAGATTAAATGTTGTAACTGGTGAAGTGGAGAATTATTTAGTATCTGTTGATACTTTATTTTCAAGAGAAGGAGCTAGATATTTAATAGGTAATGTATTATCTACATTTATGTCTTTTACTCCTCTTGTTATGTTTTTGTTTTTAATGTTAGGAATTGGTTTTGCAGAGAAGACAGGTCTTTTTAAAGCATTATTTACAGTTAGAAAAAGAAAGATAAATAAGTTTTGGTTAACTTTTATAATTGCACTTATTTCTATAGTATCAACTATAATTGGTGATATTGGTTTTGTATTTGTAATACCTCTTTCTGCGATAATATTTTTATCAAATAATAGAAATCCAATTATAGGAATAATTGCATCATTTGCTGCAATGACTGCTGGATATGGTATCAATTTATTTGTTTCTCAAATGGATTTTAATTTATTTGAAACTACTTTGTTATCTGCTAGGTTATTAGATGAAACATATAATGTATCTATAGATGGTAATATAATCTTTAGTGCTGTTTGTTCTATTCTTTTATCTTTACTAACTGCGTTTGTTACTGAAAAATTTACTGTAAAGAAAGCTAAAAAATATAGGATAGATGAAATAATTGATGATGAACCTTTAAGTAAGAATGAGAAAAAAGGATTATTATGTGCATTAGTATTTGCATTTATGATGACATTATTCTTTATATATATGCTTATACCTTTTGGAACACCACTTTCTGGATTATTATTAGATTATGCAGAAATTACTTTCTTAGGAAGAGTATTTAGTGGTAATTCATATGTAATTCAAGGTTTAGCATTTATGTTATGTGCTACACTTATTATGTGTGGGTGGATATATGGTACTATCTCTAAAACTATAAAATCAAAGAATGATTTTTCTACTTATTTGTATGATTCATTAAATAATATAGGTAGTATTTTAGTGTTATTCTTCTTTGCATCAGAGTTAATATCTTTACTTAGAATAACTAATTTAGGCACTGTATTTACTATTAAAGTAGTAGATATAATTGAATCTTTAAATTTTAGTGGTTTATTATTATTACTTGTGTTATTTATTTTAGTAGCACTTGCAAATATATTTCAAACTTCAGCACTATTAAAGTGGCAAGTTTTAGCACCTACTATAGTACCTATATTTATGAAATTAAATATAAGTCCTGAATTTGTACAGATAGTATTTAGATTAGGAGATTCTCTAACTAATATGATTTCTCCATTCTTTCCATATTTTTCTGTCTTATTAGGAATGTTACAAATATATAATAAAAATGAAGAAGCAATAGGAATCGTATATACATATAAATTATTATTACCATATTTTGTTGCAGTATTAGTATTCTTTATTGTAATAATAGTATGTTCTTATATAATAAATTTACCAATTGGTATAGGAGTATTCCCAGTGTTATAGGAGGAGTTATGAGTTTAACTGCAGGTATAGTTGGTTTACCTAATGTTGGTAAGTCTACATTATTTAATGCGATAACTAAAAAAAATATTTTAATTGCAAATTATCCATTTGCAACTATAGAACCTAATGTAGGAATTGTAACAGTTCCTGATAGGAGAATGGATAAATTAAATGAAATGTATAATCCAAAGAGATTTATAGAAACTACATTTGAGTTTACAGATATAGCAGGTTTAGTTAAAGGCGCATCTAAAGGAGAAGGCTTAGGTAATAAATTTTTATCTCATATAAGAGAAGTTGATGCGATATGTGAAGTAGTAAGATGTTTTAATGATAGTAATATAATTCATGTAGAAGGAGAAGCTGATCCGATTAGAGATATTGAAATAATAAATATAGAGTTAACTTTAGCAGATTTAGATATAGTACAAAATAGAATTTCTAAAATTGAAAAGAAAGCTCAAACTACAAAGGATAAAGATGCATTGCAAGAACTTGCAGTATTAAATGTAATAAATGAAGCTCTTACTAATGATATACCAGTAAGAAGATTAAAGTTTTCAGAAGAAGAAGAAAAGATTATAAAGCCATTTAATCTCCTTACTAATAAGCCAATAATTTATCTTGCAAATATAGATGAGTGTGATATTGGAAAAGAAAATGAATATACTGAATTAGTAAGGGAATATGCTTTAAAAGATAATGCAGAAGTTATAGAGATGTGTGCTAAGGTTGAAAGTGAAATTTCTTCTTTAGAAGATGATGAGAAAGATGAGTTTTTAAAAGAATTAGGTATAGGTGAGAGTGGCTTAGATAGACTTATTAGATCTACATATAGTTTGCTTGGTTTAAAAACATTTTTTACAGTAGGATCTGATGAAGTAAGGGCATGGACTTTTAAAGATGGCATGAAAGCACCTGAATGTGCCGGTATAATTCATTCTGATTTTGAAAGAGGTTTTATAAAGGCAGAAGTAATAAGTTATGATGATTTAATTGAATTAGGTAGTGAAGTAAAAGTAAAAGAATCTGGAAAGATGAGACTTGAAGGAAAGGAGTATGAAATGCAAGATGGAGACATTTGTCATTTCAGATTTAATGTATGAAAAAATATGATTTAGTTACATCTATAGTTTTACTTATATTAGGTATTTTATTAGTTATAGTTCCTGGTAATATTGTAACAACTATAATAAGAATATTTGGGTTTATTATATTAGCAATAGGTATAATGAGTATTGTAAGTTGTAGTAAAGCAAAGTCACAAAATGTTGATATGGTATATGGAATACTTATAGTAATACTTGGAATCGTATTTATATCTAATCCACATGTTATTGCAAGTATAATACCATTTCTATTAGGACTATGGATAATAGTAAAAAGTGTTATTAGATTACAACTTGTTCTTTTATTAAAAAGAAATAATACTAATGATTATATAAAACCATTAGTCGTTAATATAATTACATTGATACTAGGTTTAATTTTAGTATTTAATCCATTTAAAGGAGTAGAAGCAATAATAAGAATAGTAGGTGGATTTATGATAGTATATTCATTATTAGATATTCTTGATTATTGGTTTACTAGATCTAAAAAAGTTAAGGTTATAAAATAGGTACTTTTTGTATCTATTTTTATTGCGTTATTGATATAAAATATTAACTGTTATATAATAAAAATATAATAATTTAAGGGAAGTGATCATATGTCTTCTATAAAAGATAGAATGGTATTTAAGTTAAAAAAAACTGTAAAAGGTATTTTAGGAATGAATTATAAATTTAAAATTTCTACATTTGATGAGAAGAATTATTCAAAGTCTTTATTGCATTTGTTAAGTCATAGAACTGATTTATTAGATGAGAGAAAGAGTGCGGGAATAAGAGGAGATAAAAAAGAATTTTATCCTGATGTTAAGAAGATTGCTGATGCTTTTTCTTTTTATAGAATTTATTTGCATAAATACGATAAGATATATAAAGATATACCTGAAATTGGTGAATATGATGGTTTACATAGTGGAACACCTATTAAGTATAAACCTTTTAAAGGATGTATAAAAAGTGTAAAGAAACTTCTTAAATCAAAAACTTTATTTTGGTATCCAAGTACAAGTGGTGGTATGGTTTCTAGACAAAAGTTTTTAGATTATTTAAAAAAAGAAGGTTTTAGATTAGAAAAAGAAGATGGTTATGATGGTATGGGTATCGATAATATTGTCTTTACTTGCTCTACAACTCAAGCTTATTCTATGATAGTTAGTTTGATTGCTAGAAGAGAAGATGTAATACTTGTGACTGGTCCTAATTATGGTTTTTTTGCACTTGAACCTGAAAGATTAAATGCTAAGGTTGAAGTATTAAACTTAAAAGAAGAAGATAATTGGTATGTCAATAAGGATGATTTAGCAAAGAGAATCGATGAGATAAATGATAATTTGAAAAAAGAGTTTGAAGGTAAGTTAGATTATATTCCAAGAGTTGTTGGTTTTTTAAATATGAATCCACATAATCCTTTAGGAAAAGTTATGAATAATAAGAATAAAGATGTTCTTGAAGGAATAGGAGATGTATGTTTAGAAAAAGGTGTTTTTGTAATAGATGATTTAATATATAGAGATTTAACTTTTGATCATGATGATTTAGCACTTCCTTTAGCAACTAATCCTAAATATTTTAATAATACTATTTCTTTGTTTGGTATTTCAAAATCATTTGGTCTTGCTAGTTTTAGAGCAGGAGTCGTAGTAGCACCTATACCTGTATGTAGAGGTATATCTGGTCAAATATTTCAAAGGATGGATTCAACTCCTGTCGTACAAGTTGAGAGTGTTGTAGGAGCATTTAATGCTTCAAATAAAAGGTATAGAGAATATAAGAGATATTTTAAACCTCTTATGAGAGAATATAAGTATAGATATGAGTTATTTAAAGCAATGGTAGAAGGTATAGATAGCATTTCTAATAAGAAAATAAAAAATAAAATAATAAGAGATATCTATCATTATGAAAAAGATAAAGATGTAAGAAAAATGCTTTTAGAGGGTATACCAAATGTATCTATTAGAAAAGGTACAGAGCCTGAATCAGGGTTCTTTGCAGTAATGGATTTTACTAAATTAAAAGGTAAAAAATATAATGATAAAGTAATTGAAAATGATTATGATATGCTTGAGTATTTTTATATAAAAGGCAAGATTCAATATATAATGGGTAGAAGTGTATCATGGCCTTATGAAGATGAGATAATAGGTAGAATAAATTTTGCTTTAACTAAAAAAGCACTTATAAATAATATGAAAATACTTACTGTAAGTGTTAGAAAGTTGAGATAATATGAATTATTTAAAAAATAAAATAAAAAGTTTTTTATATCGCTTAAAGAAGCTAAATAATACTATATTTTGTAAACTTAATAATAAGAAATTCAAACATAAAGTTGCTATAGTTTCATGTGATAAATGGGTATATAAAGTAAAAGAAGATATATTATTAAAAATGGAACTTAATAGGAATATGATAGATGTTGATATTATTTCTTGGCAAGATAAAACTATAGATTATAAATTGTATGATGCAGTTATAATTAGATCTATTTGGGGATATCAAGATTATATTAAAGAGTTTATAGAATGGTTAAATATGCTTAAAGATAAAGATATTAGGGTTTTAAATAGTATTGATATAATAAAGTCTAATTTGAATAAGTATGAACAATTTAAAATATTAGATAGAAATAATATTTCTCATATAGATACAACTTTTATAGATAAAGATTCTATAGATAAGATAAGTAAAATATATGATAAATATAAAAGTATTGTAGTAAAGCCAATAATATCAGGTAGTGGTAATAATACATTTATTATTTCTGATGCAATAAATAAAAATAGTATTAAATTAGATGAAATAAATGATAAATTTAATAATGTATTAAATGAAGTTAATAATTATATAATGGTACAACCTTATGTAAGTGAGATTAGTAATGGAGAGATTTCTATTGTAGTTATAGATGGTGTGATAAGTCATGCGGCTATAAGATATATAAATGTGTTTAATAATTTGAATCAAATAAAAGTAGTTAAGATAGATGATTTAGATGATAAAGTAATAAGTATAGTAAATAAGTGTATAAAGATAGAAGAATATAAAAATTCATTATATATGAGAGTTGACTTGATAAAAATAAAAGATAGTTATAAAGTTATGGAGTTAGAACTAGTTGAGCCACAATTATTTTTTGATTTTAGGCAAAATAGAGTAAGGTTAAAAGAATTTGTAAAAGCAATAAAAAAAGTTATTGAATAATAAAAATATTTGTTGTATAATACTTGCGAGTAATTAGTTTACTCCTTGCTTTTCTTAAAAGTGAAAAGCCGATTAGACCGAAAGGAGGATAGTATATGAAATACGAAATAATGTTTATTGTAAGACCTAATTTAGAAGAAGAGAATCTTAAAGCTGTTGTTGCTAATTTTGAAAGTATTTTAACTAAGAATGGTGCTAAGATTGAATCATCAAAGGAAATGGGTCAAAGAGAACTTGCTTATGAAATAAATAAGTATAAGAGTGGATATTATTATTTATATGAAATTAGTTCTGAAGATGATAAAGCTGAAAAGGAATTTAGTCGTCTTGCAAATCTAAGTGAAGATATAATTCGTCATATGATAATTAGATTATAAGAAAGAGGTAATTTATGAATAAAGTTGTTTTAATAGGACGTTTAACAAGAGATCCTGAGCTTAGATATACATCAAGCAATATTCCAACTGCAACTTTTTCTTTGGCAGTTAATAGACCTTTTTTGAGTCAAAATGGAACAAGGGAAGCTGATTTTATAAACATAGTAATGTGGAGAAAACAAGCTGAAACTGCTAAGAAATATCTTACTAAAGGAAGTTTAATTGCTGTTGAGGGTAGAATACAAACTAGAAACTATGATGGTCAAGATGGAAGAAAAGTGTATGTAACTGAAGTTGTTGCAGATAGTTTTGAATTTCTTGAAACTAAAGGACAAAGAGCTGAAGTACAACAAGAAAACACTTATAATGAACCTGCTAATACAACAAGTGTTAGTGATGATGCATATATAGATTTTGGTGATACTATTGAATTAAGCGATGACGATATCGCATTTTAAAAGGAGGATAGAAAATGGCAGAGTTTTATAGAAAAAAGAAAAAAGTTTGTCAATTATGTGCTGGTAAAGATTTAAACTATAAAGATGTTGAAAATATAAAGAAATATGTTGATAGAGAAAAATATAAAATATTACCAAGAAGAGTGACTGGAACTTGTGCTAAGCATCAAAGAGTTGTAGCAGAAGAAGTTAAGAAAGCTCGTTTTATGGCATTTATACCATATGTAGGTTAATACCTACTTTTTTTTTACTTAATAATAATCTAATTTTCATAATTAAAAGAAACTATGAATTTATAAACCAAGAAATATTGTCAAATAAAGATAAAATAAAAAATTTAGATAGTATTACAAAATCTAGAATAAAATTTTGGAATAAAGAGTACATCAATCAAAACTTTGATAATTATAAATTGATTTTAAAAAATAATTTTTGCAGAGATTTGCTGAATTTTTATAGAGCTAAAGATACTTAAAAATATTTTTGTTGAAAATGAATTAGATATTGAAAGCAATTTACAAAAATGCAAATCCTAATTCAGATAAATTAGTTTCTTTTTATAGTTTAGATGTTATTATAAGTGATGGTTATAGCAAAAAGTAATAATGGTGTAATTTTTAGAAAGTGGGCTAATAAAGTTTTAAAAGATTATTTAATTAAAGGTTATGCTGTTAATAATAAAAGATTATAGTATTTAGAAAAACAGTTAAGTTAATAGATATAGTAGGTAGAATTGATGAGAAGTTAAATGGTGATGAAGCTAGGGAAATAATTAAGGTTATAAATAATTATTCGAAATAACTTATGAAGATTGTATGGATTTTGTGAGTAAATTAAAATTTAATAGTTATAGTGATTTATTTGCTCTTGAGAGAGATAAAGGATTACAAGCTATTATAGGTAATATATATCAATCTTTTGATGGAAAAGACTTATATCCTCAATAGAAGAAAAAGCATCAAATTTCTTGTATTTAATAACTTAAAATCATACATTTTTAGATGGTAATAAGAGAATTGCAGCAACTTTATTTATTTACTTTCTTGAATTTTATAATATATACTTTATAATCAAAGAGGGCAAGTTATAGATAATAATACATTAGTTGCAATAACAATACTAATCGCACAATCTAATCCAAAAGAAAAAGATGTGTTAATTGATCTAGTTATGAATTTCTTAAAAACGAATTAGTAGAGTAAATATAATTGACTACACTCAAGTTAGTGGTATTTGACACTTTTACCAAATGCTTTTTTTGATATCTATTTAGTAATAATATTATATGTGACAAAGTGTCATAATATATTTATGTATAAAAGTTGTAAACTTGTAAAGTATAATAAAGGGAGGAATTATGAATAAAAATTTGAATGTTTTAGATGAATTAAATAAAGGCGCGTGTATGGGGTATGAGTCTATAAATTATGTTTTAGATAAGATTGAGTGTAAGAAACTTAAGAAAGTTTTAAAAGATCAAAGTAAAGAATATGAAAGAATATTAAAAGAAATAAAAAAAATGTATTCTAAAAAGAGTGATAAAGAACCTCATAAATTAAGTATGATGGAAAAAGTAATGACTTGGTATGGTATACAAGTTAGAGTTGCATCTAATGATAGTGAGTCTAAGATTGCTGAATTATTTTTAAAAGGTACTAATATGGGTATTATTGAAGGTAGAAAATTACTTAATAATAAAGATATAGATAAGAAAACTAAGTCTTTAATTGAAGGGTATGTTAATTTTCAGGAAGAATATGTTGAAAAGTTAAAAGAATTTTTATAAGAATGGGTTAATCTATTCTTTTTTTATTTGGTAATGTGTTAAAATTAGTATATGGAGATGATAAAATGACTGATATTGAAATTGCAAGAAGTGTTAGTTTGAAAAATATTGTCGATGTTGCTAAAGATTTAAATATTGAAGAATATAATATAGAGGTTTATGGTAAGTATAAAGCAAAAATATCTAATAAGGTATTTGAAAATTTAAAAGATAAGAAAAATGGTAAACTTATATTAGTTACTGCTATAAGTCCTACTCCTTTAGGAGAAGGCAAAACTACTGTTTCTATTTCTATTGCTGATGGTTTAAGAAAGATTGGGAAGAATTCTATTTTAGCACTTAGAGAACCTTCTTTAGGCCCTGTGTTTGGGATAAAGGGTGGAGCAGCAGGTGGAGGATATTCACAAGTTCTTCCTATGGAGGATATTAATCTTCATTTTACTGGAGATATTCATGCAATAACTTCTGCTAACAATTTATTATCTAGTCTTATAGATAATCATATTTATTTTGGTAATGAACTTAGGTTTGATAAAGTAGTATGGAAAAGATGTGTTGATTTAAATGATAGAAGTTTAAGGAGTGTAGAGGTTGGTTTAACTAATAAAAGAAAGGATAAGTTTGATATATCTGTCGCATCTGAAATAATGGCAATATTATGCCTTTCTAAAGACATATTTGATTTAAGAAGAAGACTTGCTAATATTTTAGTTGGATATAATAAAGAAGGGGAAGCGATATATGCTCGTGATTTAAAAGCTGAAGGTAGTATGACTGTGTTATTAAAAGATGCGATTAAACCTAATTTAGTTCAAACTTTAGAGCATACTCCTGCTATAATACATGGTGGTCCTTTTGCAAATATTGCTCATGGTTGTAATAGTGTAATTGCTACTAATCTTGCTTTGAAACTTTGTGATTATGTTGTGACAGAAGCTGGTTTTGGTGCTGATTTGGGTGCTGAAAAGTTTTTGAATATAAAATGTAGAAATATGAATGTAATGCCTGATATAGTCGTGTTAGTTGCTACAATAAAGGCATTAAAGTATCATGGTGGAGTTAGTAAGAATGAAGTGTTTAATGTTAATATGGATGGTTTAGAAAAGGGTATGAATAATTTATTTAGACATATTGATAATTTGAGTAATAAGTTTAATGTTAATGTTATTGTTGCAATAAATAAATATGCTAAAGATACTGATGAAGAGATAAATTTTTTAGTTAATAAACTTAGCGAAAAGGGTATTTTAGTAAGTATCGTAGATGGATTTAGTAAAGGTGGGGAGGGTGCTATTGATATTTCAAATAAGATAGTTAAATTAGTAGATAATAAAAAAGAATTAAATTATACCTATGAACTAACTGATACTATAGAAGAGAAAATTAAAAAAGTTGCAATGAAAATATATGGTGCAAGAGATGTAATATTTGAAAATAGTGCTTTAGAAAGTATAAAAAAGATAAATGAACTTGGATATTCTAATTTACCAATATGCATTGCTAAGACACAATATTCATTTTCTTCAGATCCTAAGAATTTAGAGTGTGTTGGTGATTATAATATTACAATAAGCGATGTTGAGCTAAAGAGTGGTGCTAATTTTATCGTAGTGTATGCTGGTAATATAATGACAATGCCAGGATTACCTAAAGAACCTGCTGCAATGAATATTGATATTGATGAAAATGGAAATGTAGTTGGTATATTTTAAGAGGTGAAGTATGAATTATAAATATATTATTTTAGATTTTGGAAATGTATTAGCAAAACCTATAACAGGGGACTGGTTTATAACTCCTAAGTTTTTAGAGTTAATTGATATGAATTTAATAGATAAAAATAAATTAGTTGAATCAATTGTTAGAAATAATGATATTGTTTCAAGAAGAATGTTGAGAGAAGATGATGAATATCATCATTTCTATGAGTTTTATTTAACATTACTGTGTGAATTAAACTATCCTAAATATAGTGAAGATATAGTGCATGAAATAGCATATAACTTTGCCTATGAAAGCGATAAATATACTTTTTATGAAGGAGTTAGAGAAGAACTCAGTGAGTTAAGAAAAAAATATAGGCTTATAATGCTTACTGATAATTGGCCTTGTGTTGAAAAAATATTAAATGATAATAAGTTAACTAAGTATTTTGAAAAGGTTTATATATCTTCATATTATGAAGCTAGAAAAAAAGATGGTATATTTTTTGAGTATCCAATAAAAGATTTTAAAATAAAACCACATGAAGCATTGTTTATAGATGATTATGAAGTTAATTTAGATAAGGCAGTAGAGTATAATTTAGATGTACTTTTGATGGATAGAGAAGATGAAGTTACTGATAGTAAATATACGAAAATAAAAAATTTAAAGATTTAAAAGGTGAGGTAGTATGAGAGATTTTGAAAAAATAAGTTTTGAACAATTTTGTAAAGATGTATGTAATGATAGAAAACTATATGATAGTTATAAACTTCCTGCTAGAAGTTCTAAAATGACTGCAGGGTATGATTTTTATTTAATAGAAGATTTAGAAATAAAACCTGGTGAAATTATAAAGATACCTACTGGGTTAAAATGTTATTTTAATGACGATGAAGTTTTATTTATTGTAGTAAGAAGTGGTGTTGGATTTAAATATAATATTAGACTTGTGAATCAAGTAGGTGTAATTGATGCAGATTATTATAATAATACGAGCAATGAAGGACATATATTTATAAAAATACAAAATGAAGGTAATGAAGTAGTTTCTTTTAAAGCAGGTTCTAGTGTTGCACAGGGAATATTTGTTAAATATTTAACTACTGATAGTGATAGATGCTTAAATATAGAAAGAGTTTCTGATAAATAGGGATGGAAATCATGAAATTAAAAAAAGTTATAAGAAAAACATTAGTTATATTTATTTTATTACAAGTACTTTTATTGGCTATAAAATTTTTAAGAAGTGAAGAAGTTATAAAATATTTAGAAAGTGTTAAGATAATAGAAAATATAGTTATTATTGTTAATGTATTTTTGTTAAGTTTATTTGTAAGTTTATTAAATAATATACATTTACTTATATTATATTTTGGAATTAAAATAGGATATAAATATTATGAAAAACAAAAATTAAGTAAGAATGATTTTAATAAATATAAAGACTATTATCGTGATATCTTAATTGGTTTTAATCCTTTAGTGCTATCATTTATAGATAATTTAAAAATTACAAATTTTGCTATAAATGCAGAATTACTTTACTTGCAAAAAAATAAATATATAAAAGATGATGGGGAGTTAAGTGTTATTAAAAAAGATGATAAATTAAGTTTGAGTGAAAAGTATTTATTAGATAATATAGAAAGTGGTTCTTTAAATAAAATTAGTCTTTTTGATTTAGAAAATTTAGTAAGTAAAGATGCGAAAAATAAAGATTTAATAAAGATTAAAGAAAAGAGTAAAAAGAGTAAAACTTTTTTAAATATTATTTGTTTTATTATTTATTATTTTATATTGTTTTATTCTCATAAATATGTACTTAATATATTTAATTTAGTTGGTGAAGATAAGATATTCATTTTTATAATTTTATATATAATAATATATGGTACTTTATTTTTAGTACCTCATATATTTATAATTTCTAAATTTACTTACTGGTTTAAATTTATGAAAAATCCTTATGTAAGAACTGAAAAAGGTGAAGATATAAATATTAAGTTAGAAGGTTTAAAGAATTATATTAAAGATTTTAGTATACTTCCTGAAAGAAAAAAAGAAGAACTTACTGTTTGGGGTGAGTATTTGATTTATGCCACTTTATTTGGATATAATAATAATGTAGTTAATTATTATGACAAAATTACTGACTAAGACGTTCTAGTAAAAAAATAGAATGTTTTTTTGATATTTACTATATAAAGTATTTTCATAGAGTTAATTGTATCAACTATAATAAATAAAATGTATTTTTATGATACAATGTTAATAGAAACAAATGATAAATTGTTAGGAGGAGAAAATGATTGTATTTGAAAATGTCTCGAAGACTTATAAAAATAAGAAGATTTTAGAAAATATAAATTTAGAAATTAAAAAAAATACAATAACTACGTTAATTGGTGAAAGTGGTTGTGGAAAAACAACAACATTAAAAATGATTAATAGATTGGTAGAATCAACTACAGGAACAATTAAAATAAATGGAAAAGATATCAAAAAAGAAGATGTAATTAAATTAAGACGTAGTATGGGATATGTAATTCAGCAAACTGGATTATTTCCACATATGACAATTAGGGAAAATATTGAACTGATATATCGTTTAGAAAACAAAAATCAAAAAGAAATATCAGAAAGAACATTAAAAATGATGGAAATGATTGGATTAGATGCAGATGAGTATTTAGATAGATATCCTTCTGAGTTATCTGGTGGACAACAACAAAGGATTGGAATAGCTAGAGCATTTGAAACAGATCCTGACATTATATTGATGGATGAACCGTTTAGTGCGTTAGATCCTGTTACTAGGGTATCATTACAAGATGAATTGATGCATTTACAAGAAATATACAAAAAAACTATAATCTTTGTTACTCATGATATGGATGAGGCAATAAAAATTTCGGATAAAATTGCAATTATGGATAAAGGAAGAATAATTCAATATGATAAACCTGAAAAAATATTAAAAAATCCAGTTAATGATTTTGTTCGTAACTTTGTTGGAAAAAAGAGAATATGGACATCACCTGAATTTATTAAAGTTAAAGATATTATGATAGAAAATCCATTAACATGTAGTCCAGAATATTCAATATTTTATTGTTTAAATAAAATGAAAATGAATAGTGTAGATAGTTTAATGGTAGTTGATAAAAACAAGAAATTAAAAGGTATTTTATACGCTGAAAACCTTAATAATATTAACTATTCAAAATTAAAAGCAAAAGATTTAATTGCTGATGATTTTCTATATGTTCATCCAGAGGATTCTATAATAGACTTATTAAAGTTAATAGATAGTAATAAAGGAACGACATTACCTGTAGTTGATAAAAATATGATTCTAAAGGGTTTAATTACTAGAGGAAAGTTAATAACAGAATTAAGTCAACAATTTATTGATGAGGAGGAATAATAGATGGAATATTTTAATTATATAATAGAAAATTCATCTCAAATAATTACTTTATTACTTGAACATGTAGAGTTAACAGTATTATCTTTAATTTTATCGGTTATAATTGGAATTCCAATTGGAATACTAATTAGTTATATAAAACCTTTAGAAAAGCCAGTATTAAGTTTGGCTAA
>CALVQZ010000104.1 GCA_944358275.1 uncultured Bacilli bacterium | reverse complement strand
AAGTAAATAAGAATATTGATTTATATAATGAAATAAGTGATATTTTAGATTGTAGTTTTTAATAAAATTCTAGTAAATAATTTTTGTTATTAAAGTTATGTTTAAAAAATGTAAAAGAGTAAAAAGTTATTGACATTTACATTATTATAACAAAAAGGAAAAGTAGAGTATAAAAAGCCAGTTAAAAAATAATGTTTTTTTAAAATCTAATAAGTAAATAGTAAGAAAAATTTTAAAAAAATCTAACATTTAAATTAGTTTTAAAAAAATATTTTCGACATTGTTCGAAATATATTGACATTTTTAATTGGTGTGCTAAAATATAAATGTATATTATAGATAATAGCATAGAAAGGATAGGGTCATGAAAAATAGCGTAGTAACTAAGAGTGCTTTAAAAGTAAAAAGAAGAAAAAAAATTATAAAATACTCGAAATTAGCATTGCTTGCTGTATTCTTGATTTTACTTATGTCCTATGTAGTTACGAGCATAATCTATAATAATGGGAATTTTAGCATAACACTCGATAAAAACTTGTATTATGATAAAAACATATACATATATGATAATGTTGATTACAAGGTTTATAGAAGTGAGTTGTATGCTACGGCAGTAGAATCGTTTGACAATTACTCTGCAAATTGGCTTCCAGACGATATAAATGAAAGTGAAGGTGGTTCTCATAATGGTGATAACTACATTGCTTATACATTTTATATCGAGAATTTTGGAGATAAAGTATCTGATTATTGGTCTGAAATAATAATCGATGATGTAGTGAAAAATGTCGACGAGGCAGTAAGAATAAGGGTATATAAGGATGATACTTTTGTTACTTATGCTAAAGCTGCTGATAATGGTGGTCCTGAAAATGGTACCATTGCATTTGAGTCTGATACTTTAGTAGCAGTTGATCATGTAGCTGATTTTAAGCCGGGAGATATAATCAAGTATACAGTGGTTATTTGGCTAGAAGGTAGAGATCCTGAATGCACTGATAACATTTTAGGTGGTGAAATTAAACTCCATATGGAATTTAATTCAGAATTTATAGATGAAAAATAAAAGGAAAGAGGTATTTTATGCAAAATAAGAAAAAGAATGGTAGACGCACAAAAAATCTCGTATTGATTTGTGCATTTACTGCAATAGTATTAACTGTTTCAACTTATGCATGGTTTGTTGGGTTGCAAACAGTACATGTATCTACTTTTGAAATTAATGTAAAAGCTGCCGATAGTTTAGCATTATCACTCGATGGTGTTACTTTTGGTGAATCTGTTACAATTTCAGAAGAAACATTCAATATTGATACATATGCAACTAACACAAACACTTGGGGTGGTGATGAAGGTTTAGTACCATTATCTACTATAGGTGATATCGATAATGCTACTTCTAGAATGATTTTATATGAAAAATCAAGTCATACACCAACAGCTGGTGGATATAGAATAATGTCAAGCAGAATCGATAACACAGCTAGTGATGCTGATAAAGGATATGTTGCTTTCGATTTATTTGTTAGAAACTATTCTGGTGAAGCTTATTATGTAGAAGATAATAAAGCTCAAGAAGAAGCTATATATTTAACTACTGATTCAAGTGTAGTAGTAGGACAAAATGGTGTAGGTGGCACTGGTATTGAAAACTCAGTAAGAGTTGCATTCGCACAAATTGGTCGTGTAATTGGTACTAGTACAGATACAGAAGCAATTCAAGGAATCACTTGTGCTGGTGGTGGAGATGTAACTGGTATTTGTAGAGATACACAAATTTGGGAACCAAATGATAAAGCACATGAGCAAAATGCTATAAATTATTATACAGAATCTTGTAAGAAGAGAACTGATGCAACTAATTATGGAGCTGAAGCTTGTGGAACAGTTGCTGATGGCACATACGTTCATACATATGCAATCAATCAAGAATTTACTGAAAATCCAATAGTAGACGTTTATGATGGAGCAGATTTAAATGGTTATACAGCTTCAACTTCTTTAACTGAAGTAGATTATTTTACTGATGAAGAAAAGATGATGACTGGTATGGCTAGACCAGAATTTATGTCTTTAGCTCCAAATAGTATTACTAAGATTAGAGTATATGTATATCTTGAAGGACAAGATATAGATAATTACAATTTCTCACAAATTGGTAAACAAATATCTGTAAACTTTGGATTTACTAAAGAAAGATTTACTGAAGATGATGTTGACTATAGTGGACCAGTATTACCAACTTCAATTGGTGTATGTACAGGTGGAACAGTTCCAGGTGCTACTTTAGATGGTGAGTCAGATACTGAAGAAATTTTAGAAGCTAGATCAGCTTGTGAAGCTGTTAAAGGTGTATGGAATAGTTCAAGTAGAACATGTACAATTGGTACATTTGAAGCTTGCGTTAAAATTAATGGAACAGGATTTACTCCAACATTTGCTAATAATGGTACAGCTGGAACTATAGTAGATGGAGAATTCGTATCTAACTAATAATAAAATGATAATTTAATTATACTAACTATGGTTATGTTGGTAATGATTTAGAAGTTAAAGAGTAACCTGATGGTTACTCTTTAATTAAAAATAGAGGTGATTATGAAAAAGAAGAAGAAAAATACTAAAAAGAAGAGTAAATGGAATTTTAAATTTAGTAGAAAACAAATTTTAATTCCCCTTATTTTATTTACATCTATTTTGTTAATCGCTTCTACATATGCTTGGTTTTATGCCGCATTAAATGTAAAAATTTTATCATTAAATTTAACTGTTTCTGAAGAAAGTGGTTTATATATATCACTAGATGGTATTAACTATAGTGGCAGTGTAACTGTCGATGAGGATTATTTATTTAATGAATTAGAAAATAATTATCCTAATCATACTAGTGCTTGGGCTAGTAAAGGCTTATTTCCTTTTTCGTCAAATGGTATATCGAGTCCTAATAATGATAAATTTGATATTTTTTCAAGTAATATTAGATATAAAGATGTTACTTCAAGTTATGATAGAGTTATCGATACATTTAAAGAAAGTGAAACTAGACCTAATTCAAGTGCAGGATTTATTGCGTTTGATGTCTTTTTAAAGAATGTAACTGGATCTCCATATGATGATAATCTTTATCTAACAGAAGGTACAGGTATAGAAATTGTTGATGATAAATCAGAAGGTGCAGATGGCAATGTAAATTCACTTAGAATGGGATTTGTAAAAATGAGTACTGTTTCTAAAAGAAGTAGTGTAGATACAGTTCAAAATATATCTTGTAATAATAGGTGTGTTTCAGTTATTTATGAACCATATAGTTTAGCACATTCTAAATCTTCTATTACAAGAGCTATGAAATATAATGTCGTAATGGAAGATGGAAAATATACACCTACTTATGCAGTTATAAATGAAGGAAGAGGTCTTGATGTAAGTTCCGGTCAAGAAGGTAGTAAATATGAGTTAAATAGTGATTATTTTGCCTTACAAAATACGATTACTAATTTTGATAATTCTATCTTTCCAATTAGTAATGGTATAACTAAAGTAAGAGTGTATGTATGGCTAGAAGGACAGGATATGGATAGTTTAGAAAGTCGTCCGATGGGTTCTAAACTAAAAGTAACGATCAATTTCTACAAAGATTTAGCAGGATACTATCAATAAAAATGAGGTGTTTATGGAAAAAGAAGAAAATAAAGTTAATTTTGATATGTCAGTTCTTTCATTAAAAGAATTGATAGAAGTTTATGAAGAAATAGATAAGTTTATTAAATTTATTTCTGATAAGAAAATAGAGTATGATAAGGAAGGATGATATTATGAATTTTTTAGAGTTTATAAAGGGCGATACTGAGTCTAAGAAAACATATATATCTTCTTTACCTACAAACAATAAGACAAATATTAGAAAGTATAATGATACTATCGATACATATTTATCTAAATATAATGAGTATAAAGTAAGTGTTAAGAAGTATTTAGATGCTAAAAGCGCTTCTTATAAGTTAGAAGATGAGGGTTTAAATATAGATGAAGTAAGTCTTCGTTTAGAAGAAATGAATCATGTATGTGCTATATTAAATCCATTTAATACTTATTTTGAAAAGATGGACTTTGATAGAATGATCTATAAGATGGATAATTTTAGTGAATTTGGTTTTAATGAAGTAAATGAAGTTATAGATAAGTTTTTAGATAAATTTGCTTTAGCAGGTATTGCTCTTACTAAAGAGGATTTTGAATATACTTATTATGTTAAAAAATATATGTCATCATTTATAGAAAATAGAAATCAAAAGAATAATTCTTTTGATAACTTAAATAGTATATTTGAAGAAGTATATTGGAGTAATCCTGAAATAATAAGTCATATTGAAGTTTGCTTTAGAAAATTGATTAAAAAACACGAAAAAGCTTTTAATAATTATTTGACCTCACTAAAAAAAGAACTCATGAATAAATATAATGTTAGTAGTTATGATGATGCGGTTAAGAAATATCATGAAGTTTATAAAGAACTTAATTCTGCTAAAGAAGAAAGTATTTATGGTATTATTGAACTTGCAAAAAATGGTTCTATTGATATGAGTAGTTACTTTCCAGATAGCAAACATAGGGTTTCTGTGTTTGAAAATATGATGATAAATCCAATCGATTATAATGATAAAAGCGAGTTATCTAAATTTTATGATACGATTTATAGATTGAAATTAAATTTAGTAGAGTATAGCAATTATTTATATTTTTTACCATTATTTAATGATTTTAAAAAGACATATCAAAAAAAGTTAGGCGATGATAATAAAGAAATAGATAAGAATTTGCGTTCTATTTTAAATGAAATTAAAGAAAAAGAATCAAAGTTAGATAAATTAAATAAGAAAATATTTCATGATAAAGCTAGTTTGTTTGAACTTAACAATAATTTAAAGAAAGAAAAACAAGAGTCTTTAAATATAGCAAATGAAATATATGCTTTATATCAAAAATATGATTTAGAATATTTTGATGTAAAAGTATTAACTAATATCAATAAACTTTCTACTATAAAAGATTTATTAAATATTTATTATAGTTTTGATTATTTTAAAATGATTTCAATAAAGAAAGTTTTTGATGTTGAAAATTATAGTGAATTATTAGATAACTTAAAAAAGTTAGATTCATTTGCTCTTAATCCAGAAAATGTTATATGTAATGTTATCAATATTTTTGAAGAAGAGAAAGTTGATGATATGATTATTAACAAATATAAGCTTTCAAATATAAATATTACAGAGGATAATTTATCTAGTGGTGAAGTTCCTACTTTAATATCTAACATAGAAATGCTTCTTAGAATAAGAGAAATAGAATCTAGTAAACTAGATGTAGAAAAAATTTGGTTTATAGCAGAAGTTGCTAAAATAAATAATTCTAATAAAGGGTAAGTACAAGTTGTACTTATTTTTTTATTAAAACAGAAAAAATGCATATGTTTTTTTAAATTAACAATTATTATAGTATCATTAACAAAACAAATTATCTATTTTCTTCATTTGCTGAAATTACCCATTTTCTAAATTGAATTTTTCTTTCATTATCTATTTTAAATCTTATTGTAATTATCATTTGAAGATTATACTGAAACACATTTCTTGTATCTTTTCTAATTTATTCTTCTTGTTGTACTTATTTTTTTAAAATTTAACACCTATTAAAACAAATTTACAAGTTTACAAGAAATTAGGGGGTTCCCTAGCGGGACCTCCTAATAAGGGTACAAGCCCCACTGCTTGCGGTGGATAGTAAAAATTGATATACTGGTTGTGTGATGAGAAATGAGTAGAGTAATAAGTAAATCGCACAACAAGACAACATTGTTGTATTATCTAGTTTGTGCAGTGAAGTATCGCAGAAATGTAATAACAGAGGATGTACGAGATACAATAGTAAATGTATGCATGGAAATAAATGAGAAATATGGTCTTGATTTTGTAGAGATAGGTACGGATGGAAATCATATACACTATCTAATACAGTCGCCACCAAAATATTCTCCAACCCAAATAGTAACAATGATAAAGAGCATGACAGCCAGGATGATATTTAAAATAAATCCGGAAGTAAAAAAGAAGTTGTGGGGAGGAGAATTTTAGTCAGACGGGTATTGGATGGTGACAGTTAGTAAAAATGGAACAGAACAGACAATACGAGAATATGTAAAAAATCAAGGACATGATAGATACGAATCTGCATACAAACTAGATGATACAGCAGAGTACTGAAACCGATTCAAGCACCGTTGCTTGCGGCGGGGTGTATTGACAATTGTATAAAAAAAAGTTATAATCTAAATATAGAATAATATGCAGTATTCTTTATTCTTAATATTTATTATGTAGAAAATTTGATTTATATATAAAAATATTGAAAGGAGTGAGAAAAATGAAATTTTTGAAATATGCATTATTAACTTTAATTTTAGCTATTGTTACGGATGTTGCGTTTATTTATGCTGCACAACCTCAAGTTGTTATAAGTTATGCTTTAGATAAAAATGCAGTTCAAAAAACATCATATAGAACAAAAGATACATGGACTGCACAATATTATGAGAATTTAGAAACATATACATGGTTGACAAATCCTTGCCCTAATTGTAAAATTTCAGCAAAGCCAGAAGATATTGACGGAAACTTGTATGTTGGTATAGTAACTAGTGCAGGGCAAAAAAAGCAATTTACGGATCCGACTACTATTAGTTCACCTAATGATTATAGGTTAAATATTTGGCGCCTAGATACAACATTATTAACAACTTATCATACTGCAATTTGGTATATAAATTAAAAAGTATTATTGAAGTAATTTAATTATATATAGTCAAATTTTCTGATAATATTTTGGAGGTAAATTCAAATGAAATTTTTAAAAAATAATTTTTTGATAATTATTTCTTTCGTAATTTTATTGACTATCGTAATATTTTCTGCAATAAATTTTTCAGAGGAAAAGAAATCAATTGAACAAAGAAATAATGAAAGTATAAATTATTGTAATAATAATAACTATGAAGGTACTGAATATGAAGAATATTGTATTAATGTATTAAATAATAGTAATATCGATGTTGATTTTTTTACAACGTATACAAATGTGGTTCTTTTTGGATTAGGAAAGTATTCCTTTGTTTTATTTTTATTTGTAGTGATGCCGTCGTTGTATTTTGTTAGTAAATATTTAAAAAATAGAATCATATTAGAAGATGCTACAAGAATGAATTATAATAAAATTAAAAATAAACTATTCTTGAATGCATATAAGTCTTTGATTATTTTGCCCCTTGTTATAGTTATTAGTTTTATAATATGCTATATAATTTCAGGTAACTTTGATAGTAGTTATGCAATTAAAAATAGTACTACTGTTTGGTCAGAAACAACGTTAAATCATCCGGCATTGTTTATTATTTCGTACTTGATTAATGTGATATTACATTGCGTTTTGTATATAAATATATCTTTAATAATTGTAAGAAAACATCATAATTATTTTGTTTCTACGATTTTATCTTTTTTAGCTTATATTGGTATTGAAGCAATTTTAGAGATTGGCATAAATGGACTTTTATTTACTATGATATTAAAATCAAGTGCTGGAATTGTTTTTAATATAATGAATTTTATTACTTTTAATGATAGTGTTGGAATACTTCCTATATTAGCAGTTTCATTATTTTTTGCCATTGGTTCATCTATTATTGTTCATGTAAAATATAAAGATAAAGAGAAAATGATAATGGATTGTGAAATAAATGAGTAGAGGAGGTGTATTATGAAAATCGAATTAAAAAATGTTTGTAAATCATTTAATAATGTAAATGTTATTGATAATATTAGTCTAAATTTTGAAAGTGGTAACATATATGGATTATATGGCAGAAATGGTGCTGGAAAGAGTGTTCTGTTGAAATTGATATGTGGATTTTATGTACCAACAACAGGAGAAATTTTGTATAATGGAGAAAATCTAAATTTAAGGTTAGAGTTTTCAAAAGATTTACGCGCACTAATTGAAAAACCATCTTTTTTTCCTGATTTGACAGGGTTTGAAAATTTAAAAATGTTGGCAAAAATACAAAATAAAATTTCTGATGATGATATATTAGAAGCTTTAGATATTGTCAATCTAAAACAAGAAATGAACAAAAAATATTCTAAATATTCTTTGGGTATGAAGCAAAAACTTGGTATAGCACAGGCTATAATGGAAAAGCCAAAAGTAATTATCTTAGATGAGCCTTTTAATGGCATAGAAAAAGAAACTGTAGAAAAATTAATTTCGTATTTTGTTGAATTAAAAAAACAAGATAAGCTAATAATAGTAAGTACACATATAAAAGAAGATTTAGAGAAAATGGCCAATATAGTTTATAAGGTAGATAATGGACAAATGTATGAAGAAATTAAATTATAAAGAAATTTTTTCAAAAATCAATTTCCAATTTAGCAAAAAAAATAGTATATTGATATTTTTGCTATTGTTTATCGGAGTTTTGCTCCCTACTTTGTCTGGGAGTAGCTCGTTTAATTTTTGGAATAAATTATATAATATATTAAATAATCCTATTTATAATATGTTGCTTTTTATTTCAATTGGAGTAAATGTAATATATTTTATAAGCGATATGATCAATAATCATATGATTGTTTCTAGATATAATAATTATAAAAAAGTTATCAAAATTTTTTTAAGATATATTGCAATCTTTACAATATATCTAATGTTAGTTTCTTTTATTATGGCAATAGCAGGTGCAATTATATTTTCGTTTGGCGATTTTAAAATGATTAATCATTCTGTTTATGATATTCCAATAATTATATATATTTTGTTTTTTTTAATTAGAAGCATTATTATTGCTTGTATAATAAATTCTATTATTTATTTATTATCTTTATTATTAAATAAATTTATAATGACAATTATTATATTGCTTAACGGCTCAATTTTTTTTCTAATATCATATGATATGAGTTTTATTGAGCACTTTTACGATATGCATTTACTTTATCACTATTATTATAATTCTATAAATTATGGTTCGATATTTTTAGAATTGATTGTTTCTATAATTCAAATATTACTTTTGATTATTATTAGTAAAATTATTTTTGGATTAGTGACAAGAAAGAAAAGAGATTTATTATGATTTTACAATTAAATATATTTTTGAATATTTTAAAAAAAAGTTATAGATGGATTTTAATATTTGCTTTGATTATATTTTTAGATATTATATTCATAACAGTTAGACCAGACCAAATTCAAATTTCTTTAGAAGATTTTTTTCCATTAATTGGTTATCCAACATTGAGTAGTAATTTTATTTCGATGCTTATATATGTATATCAATATGTTTTTTTGCTATATATAATTTATTCTTTTATACAATATGATTTTGATTATTCATTTGAAAATATAATATTACGCATTGATTCAAAAAAATGGATTTTTTATAAAAGTTTTATATCATACATGTTTGTTATTTTAATGAAAATCATTCAAATTTCTGTTATATATGTCTATTTTAGAAATTATATAGATTTTCAGGTTGATTTTTTTATTTCTTCCATAGTTATTGGATTATTGATTGTATCATTTTTATTATTTAATGTTAATTTTTCAAAAAAAATTTTCATATTACTATTTGTAATAGAATTAATTATATTTGCATTAACTTTTAAGTATTTTAACATAATCTTTTTAATGATAATTATATTTACAATTTCAATATTTAATATAATAAATTTTAAATTTAAAAATGCCTTAAAATTATTTGAATAATTATGAATATTGTATTTTGATCAAATTATTTTAACAATATTAAGAATTGTTTATACAGTTCTTTTTTCATATTAAGTTTTAATTGTTGTAAATTATGTTAATAAAAACCTTATACTATAAAAAGTTAAAAATGTTTTGATAAATAGAATCTATTCTGAGCATTTATTTACAATATAAATTCTATTACAATTAGCTCTTGTACTTATTTTTTTTATTTTTTTTGAGTTTAGGTAAAATTTTATAAAAAAGAAAAAGAGATGAAAAATGTGGATAACTTTTTCATCTTTTTGCTTGTAAAATAAGGAAATATCTTCTTAAAATTGGTATAATTAAATT
>CALVQZ010000103.1 GCA_944358275.1 uncultured Bacilli bacterium | reverse complement strand
CATCAAGCAATGTTGTTCTAATAACCTGAACATTTCTTACCAATTCCTTTGTTACACCGTTATATGTAGCAATATAATGTATTTCATAATTACCTACTGTATTACTAACTACACTTCCTTCAATTTTTACGTTTTCAGATAAATTTGTTCCAGATAATGTTTGTATTTTATAACCAGGTTCTACATATTCATCACCTTTTTTTATAGTAACATCTTTATCACCTAATAAAACAAAACTAAAATCTTTATCTAACAATCCAGAAGATACACTCGTTTGTTCTCTTAATTTTTTTGATAAAATTCTAGTGTTATTTAATACTGCTAACATTGTTGATAGTAATAACAGAAAAAATACCAATAAAATATAAACATATGTTGAAAGAATAAATCCATTTTTATTTTTCATAGTACACCTCTATTATATATAATAACACAAAATTTAATTTATCGAAACTTTTTTCATTATTAACACCATTATTTATTGTACAAAATAATGGTGTTATTCTTGAGTTTCTGTAACTAAAATTTCACTTTTATATATATAGTCTATAATTTTTTTTGTACTTCTACAATTTTCTATTTCACTACTTTTAAATTCTATTTCATCTGGAATAGAAATCAGTATATTGAATAGTTTCTTTTCTTCTTCTAATAGTGGATATCTGTCTTCATAATGTTTTAGTAAATCTTTAAAATCTACTATTCCAAAATATTTGTAATAAAAATTGTATAAGTCATAAATAGGTATTCCTGTTTTAGCTTTATCCCAACTAAGTAAATATATATCTTTATTTCTAACTACATGATTTAAATCAATATTATTATGTAGTGTTACTAATCTTTTCTTTCCCTTTGTTTTTACTAAATCATACCACTCATTTATATTTCTTTTAGAATACTCTAATGCTCCTAATATTTTAGATATATTTCTTGCTATTAAATAATGTGATGGGCTCATAAACATTTCTCTTTCTATTACATTTATTAAATTATTGTAATAGTTTATTCTAGAATTTATTTTATAACTTAGAGTTTCAAATATTTCTTTATATTCATCTATATCCATTTCTTTATAATATGTTGTTTTATTATGAAGCAAACTAAGCATACTAATCATATCATATGCTTTTTGTTCAATTGGATTTGATACTTCTTCTATATATTCATAAATATTATATTTATCAGTATTCATTACTACTTTAGGATAATATTCAAAATTTCTAGATGCTAAATAATCATAGATTTCACACACTGAATTGTCACACTTATCTTTTATAACATATGGTCTATCATCAATTTCTGCTATTACGCACTTACCTTTTTTTCTTACATTTTTTATTAAACGTTCTTCACCAAACACTTCTTTAATCTTTTTCATTTTTTATAAGTTGGAACAATTAACTTATCTCCCATCTTAATCGTACTTATATCATTATAATATGATAGTTCTTCTTTTGTTACTCCATACTTTAAACATATTGTTTCTATATTATCTTCTTCTCTTACAATATGAACATTATATGTAACAAATGTTTCATTCTTTGGATCAAATGTTTCAAATATTGGTATTTTAGAATCTGTTTCAACATCTACTATCTTTTCATCTACCTCTTTGAACAAATCTTCAATTGCTACTTGAAAATCGTCTTTTTGATTATTTCTTTCATCATTATTTTCTTTATCAGTAACCGTAATTTCTTCTTCTTTTTCCTCAGTTAAAATACATTCTGGTATTTCATATTCCTCTTTATTTTCATCTACTTCATCACGCTCTTCATGTTTTACAATAATATTTTCTAACTCCTCTTCAATATATTCTAAATTATCTATAAGTACATCTATATGCAAAATTACATTATCACCTTCTATATCATAATAAAAATCATCTATGTCTACTTTTACATTTTTTAATGAGTACTTTGAATCAATGTCAATATCAAAAGGTATAGAAGAACTATATTTTAACACATTAACACTTATATCACTTTCTTTATATTCTAAATATAAATCAAAGACACCTGATATAATACTATCTTCTATATTTTTTACTGTCTTATCCAAAGATATACTTGTAATTTCATCAATACTAGTATTAAAACTTATTTTCTTTTCAAATGGTACTATCTGTTTCATAGCATTCCTCACTTTCCATTAACTAATATGTTTTTAAATTCAATATTATGATTAAATTTCATTAGTTAAATAATTTATTGCATCAGAAAATGTTTTAATGCATACTAAATTGATGCCATAATTATTATTTTCTACTACTTTTTTAGCTTCTTCATAATTTCCATATGGTACAAAAAAGATATCTACATCTTTTTTTATTACTCCCTCTATTTTATATTTTATACCACTTATTTCTCCTACATTACCATTTTTATCTATAGTTCCTGTTCCTGCTATTTTATATCCTTTTGTTAAATCAGTTTTAGTATTTTGATCATATATACTAAGAGCTATCATAAGACCACCTGATGCGCCTGATTCACCTTCTTCAAAGTTAAATTTAACATCACTATCATAGTTATAATTACAAATTACAGATATTAAAAGTGATTTATTATTATCATATTCATCGATAACTGCGTATTTCTCATCACCATCATTTACTATAAATTTAACTTTATCACCTACATTTTTTGTATTTACATAACTTTTAATATCATCCACATCTTTTACATTTATATCATCTACTTTTACAATCTTATCTCCTACTTTTATATCAGTATTAGCATTTTTATCTACATAAATAACATAAAGATTAGAAGATGTGATATCTACTTGTTTATTTAGGTAATTATATGCTACATAATATGCATTACTAAGTGAATTTTCAAGCATTATTTTATTTCTAACTTTTGTATCTTCTTCGTTTTCATTTTCTACTAAAGTATCTTCTACTAAATCCCATTTACTACTAAGTTTAGCCATTAAGTAAGTTGCAACATTACCATCATAAGATGAAACATAGGTAAGATTTAAACTACCTTTACTATCATATCCATTTAATACTTCTACTTTATCATTTAAATTTATAAGACCACCCGGTGCTTCTATTTGATATGGTACTGGTATATTTAAAATGATTGCTATAGTTAAAGAGGTAATAAAAATATACGATATATCTTTTATATTTTCTTTCATTTTTGAATATATTTTACTAAACATTTTATTTATCACCACTTTAAGTATAGCAAAAAAAGGAAGATATTATGAAAAAAATATTAGTTAATTTACTTTATATTACTTTAATTTGTATAATTTGTATTGAAGTTTTAATAAATAGTGAGGTTGTACTTAATTCTGTAAAACTTTCATTTAGTATATGGCAAAATAATATATTCCCATCTTTATTTCCTTTTTTTATAATTGGGAATATTTTGATATCTTTAGGTTTTCCAAATATATTAGGAGAAGTTTTTAAGAATATTACTTATAAGTTATTTAAAATAAATAAAAATGGTGCATTTGTTATTATTTTAAGTATGTTAAGTGGTTTCCCTAGTAGTGCAAAATACATAAAAGAGTTATATTTAAAAGGTGAATTAAATGATAAAGAGGCGACTAAATTATTAACATTTACTCATTTTTCTAATCCTCTTTTTGTACTTGGTACTGTATCTTGTGTATTTTTAAATAAACCTGAATTAGGAATACCTATTTTAGTATCTCATTATCTCGGTAATTTATTTATTGGTTTAATAATTAGAAATTATTATGTATCTAAAGAAGATAATACTAAAGTTAATATTAAGAATGCTGTTAAAAATGTTAAAGAAAATAAATCGTTTGGATTTATTTTAAGTAATTCTATATCAAGTGGTATAAATACTTTACTTTTAATATTAGGGACAATTTCTGTGTTTTTAGTACTTACCTCTTTAATAAATACTATTTTTAGTTTGAATAGTTTTAATAAGACGATTGCCAGTGGGCTTTTTGAAATGACTCAAGGGTTAAAAAATTTAGAAAATTTAAACATATCTATAAATATTAAAGGGTTAATTGCAGTTATAATTCTTTCTTTTGGGGGATTATCAGTACATATGCAAATACTAACAATAATAAGTGATACAAAAATAAAATACTTTCCATATTTTATTTTTAGAATATTTCATGCAGTAATATCTGCAATAATATTTTATTTTTGGAAAGTATTTTAATTATTCATATGCACTTACTCTTATACCTTGTGATGTTTCGGTTACACCAGATACATTATCTATAAGTGTAGTCCAATTTGTATTATCACTTGATACATATAAGCTATGATTGTTATATGATCTTTGATCTTCATAATGATGCCATACAGCTATTTCATCTAAATCATATAAATCACCCAAATCAACTGTTACACATTGATTACCAGCTTCAAGATCTACATTATTATATTCAAAATTACCATCAACCAATGCTGAAAGTTGTGCTCCATATCCATCCCTTGGCTCACTTGTAGATGTTACTGTTTTGCCATACGCAACATTCGTACCATTACTTATTGCTTGTAATTCTAACCAATGATTATAGGTATTAACACTATTTCCATTTATACAATCTTTTATATATCTAGCCTCATTCATTTTTGAAGTCGTCTTATTATATGAGGTACCAATATATGTTATTTTAGCAGTTCCA
>CALVQZ010000102.1 GCA_944358275.1 uncultured Bacilli bacterium | reverse complement strand
ATTTTTCAGTTAAATTTTTATCATTTTTAACATAGCAATTTATAAAAAATTTACTTTTTTTTTTTTTTTATTACCAACCGAAAAAAGATAATCGTTAAGTTCATTAACTATTAAAAGTCTATTATAAAAATGTTTCTTATTCTTTTTCAGATAGTCTATTTTAATAGATTGTAAGTTTTATACAAAATAAAAACTTACGAACTTTTTATGGTTCGTAAGTTGTCTTCAAATGGAGCGATAGTTGAGTGATTACACAACTTTTTCTCACACGAGGACGATATATAAATCATCCAGTGATTAAATTATAACATATATTTTTTGATAGATCAAGTATTTAATACATCTTCTAACAATATTTGCAGTATGCAATCCTTTACAATAGTATTTATATTTCTTGCATTTATAAGGCCTTTAGAAGATTCATGCAATGATTGAATCAAGCTTTTACCACTTTTACTTCTATAAGAATCTATTATTTTTTTATCTTCTGGGCTAAGTTCACTATAATACTTATTATAATAAATATCTATTATTTTTATTAACGATTCATTATCTAACTCACTAAACGGAATAAAACCATCAAATCTAAAGTATATTGGATCACCTAAATGTGCTCTTATTTCTTCTTTTGAGTTGTAATTTGAAGTGCATATTATTATCCCATTATCCAGACTTACAGAATAATTTTTGTCATTATAAATTCCTTCATCAAAAAACTGATAGAAAGCAGAATAGAAAACATTGTTTGCTTTATCAAACTCATCAAGTAATATTACATTTGATTCTCTGTCTAATAATTCTTTAGCAAAACTATTTTGTGAATGTTGACCACCAAATAAGTAAGTTGCAAATTCATTATTTTGGAACATTGAAAACTGCTTGTAAAATAATTCTTCACCTAAAATATTGCTTATAAACCTTGCTGTCTCGGTTTTCCCAACACCACTAGGGCCATAAAACATTAGAACAATTGGCTTTTTTAAACTTTTAAATTTATCAAACGATAATATATTTCTTAACAAAGATTTTTTAGCCAAATCTTGACCAATAATATTGCTAGAATAGTTATTATTAATTTGCTTGATAACATCAATATTTATTGAATTATATTGATAGTGATTCTCTACATATTTTGAGTAAACTTTTTTTAATTTTTCGGCAATTATGTATGGAGGATTCTGCAAGTATATATTGCCAATATCATAATAATCAAGTATCGAAGTGAAATTTTGTATTGCACCCTCAGTTATTGTGGAATATTCATCTGAATTAATTATTAAATTAGTTATTTTTCTTTTAATGTGTTTTTTTTGTTCAACAGGCTGTCCTTCTACAACATGATGAATTGCTTTTGTTTCATCATCATATTCTTGAACAATGGCAGTAAAAAATTCTTTGTTCTTTTTACTTTTAATCAAATTTTCAAATTCTTTTCTAGGACCATAAAAAACGTTAACTGATGTTTTTTTACTCTTCATATGCAACACCTGCTAATACAATATCATAAATTTTTAATTTTTTATGTTCTGTTGTTTCACTAGTTGTTTCTAGTATTTCATCTGTAGTAATTTCTTTTGATTCATTTTGTTCAAATTCTTTTTCTATTGAGAAATCATTTGTCTCAGCTAAACCAACATTTACACCATAAAGTAACAAATTCATTCCTAATATGTTATTTATCTTATAATTATTTTTAAAGCTATTTATATTAAACCTTATTATAACCTGTTCTTCGCCATTTGTTGCTAAAAATTCATAATATCCTTTTGTTTCTTTTAATACTTCATCAATTTTTGTAATATCGACTTCTTCGCTGATTTTATCATTTAATTCTTTTTTGATTAACAGCATATATGGTGTGTACATTTTATAATAGGATATAGAGTCTTTAATTGGGGTAATTTGATAATTGTTTATTTTTTTAATTTTTTCATCAGTATCAGCTTTTTTTATATAATCAGTTAATATGGTATTAGTAAGGGTTGATTTAACAACCTCATCATTAATATTATTAATATTTGAACTCATTCCAATTTTAGCTTGTAAATTAAACCATGTAAGAAAAGGAATCTTAAAACCAGTACTAGTTTCACCCTCAAATTTAGAAGTATCAGTTTCTTGCTCTGTATTAATGATTTCACTTATTGCTTTCCCACCATCAGAAATAGTAATGTAGTCTATGGCAGCTTCTTCATCAAAATAAATAACTTTTAAGATTTTTCTTTCCATTATAAATTCCTCCTAACAAAAAAGTATCATTCTATTGAATGATACGAAATCTATTTTAATTATAGCATATTTTTAAGAATTAGTCTTCATTATCAATGATTTTTTCTAATTCGATTCCTATTTTAGCAACAACACCAACTACTAAGGCATTTCCCATCATAAAATATCTTCTTTTATCAGTCATACCTGTGTTAGTCCAATTATCTGGGAATCCATTTATTCGTTCACATTCAAGTGGAGTTAATAATCTTAATTTACTAGTTTTATAATCTTCTATAACATGGGACATTCTACTTAATCCACTTTCTGATGTTAGCATAGTTCTAGCTGGTGCTTCAAGATTATCTGGAAATGCCATAGCACCCTCAGAATACATATAAGGGTCTCCATTTGGTTTAGTTCTTGGAATTCTCTTGCTACCTTTTAAGTATCTAAATTTTTCTATTTTTTCATCTGATAAAAAATATTTATCAGCAACTTCTTCAGTTTCTCTAATTTTCTTTAATGGATAAATATCATTGCAGTCAGATTCCATTTTAGCTGTATATATTTTTCCATCACACATTACACCAGCATTATAAAATTGTGTTTGAAAATTATCACTTACATCTGCTAAATCTTTATACATTGATTTAGAGACATTTGCCATATTATAATCAAGTTCTTCTGGCTTAACTGGAAATTGTTTTGCAAAGATTCCATCTTTCACTATGATATCTTTCATATTTAGTTTTTTCATTTGTTCATAATACTTAGTAGATTTATGATAAGCAACTATATAAGTTCTTCTTCTTTTTTGTGGTTCTCCGTATTCACCAGCATTTATTACTCGCCATTGAACGGCATAGCCATTGTCATATAAACTTCTTAAAATCATTCCAAAATCTCGTCCTCTTTGACTAGCTGGAGAAAGTAATAATCTATCTACATTTTCTAAAAATAGAAATGGAGATTTCTTTGCTTTAATAGTATCAACTATTGCCCACCAAAGAACTCCTTTTTTACCTTCAAGACCTTTGCTACCAGATAAAGTTCTAGCAACTGAATAATCTTGACAAGGGAATCCACCAACTAATAAAGTGTGATTAGGAATTTTTTTCTTATCAACTTCAAATATATCGACATTAGAAACATCATCACTACCAAATCTTTTAGCATAGCATTCATAAGCTTCTTGAGATTTAGTTGCAGGTTCCCACTGATTAGCCCATACAAATTTCCAATTACCATTTTCACTTACTTTTTCATTCTTTAATTCTACTTTATTTAAACCGCATCTGAATCCACCGACACCAGCGAAAAGTTCAATTACTGTCTTTTCCATGCGTACTACCTCCTGACATTGTGTAAATCTCATAAATATATTATAATATTTTTAGATTAAAAGATCAACTTTTAACAATATTTATTATATAATATTAGATAAAAAAGATCAACCTTACATAACTATTTTACAGCATTTTTATCGTTATGACAAGATCGAAAGGAGCAAAAAATGGAAAAAACTTATACAGAAGAAGAAATTAGAATCATATCTCAATCAGCATTAGGGAAGACTTTTGGTGAACTACAAAAGATGAAAGTAAAGACTATTAAAAGTGAAGATTCAGATGATAGTGATGAAGGATTTAATAAAGCATTCTTTGGACACTTATTTGAAACTGATGTTTTTGGAATGAATATCAACTCATTTTCAAGACCTGATTTTGAAGAAGCTGGTATTGAACTTAAAGTAACACCATATAAGAAAAATAGAGATAATACTTTATCTGCTAAAGAAAGATTAGTATTAAATATTATTGATTATATGACTGAATATAAAAACAGCTTTGAAACTTCGCATTTCTTATCTAAAAATAGTAAATTACAAATAATATGGTACTTATGGGAGAAAGATAAGAAGAAAGAAGATTTAAGAATAACAAATGAACTTTTATATTCTTTTCCAAATGAAGATATGCCTATTATTCAAAAAGACTGGGAGTTTATTATTCAAAAGATTAAAGATGGTAAAGCACATGAAATATCTGAAGCCGATACAATGTATTTAGGTGCTTGTACTAAAGGTGCTAATAAAGAATCAAAAAGAGAACAACCATTTTCTGATATAAAAGCAATGCAAAGAGCATTTTGTTTTAAGACCTCTTATATGACTGGACTTGTTAGGAAGTATATTGGTAATTATGAAGATGTTGAAAAAATACTAAAAGGAACAGAAGATTCATTTACTGACTTTATTCAAAATGTTATTAATAAGTATAAAGGTAAGACTCAATCTGAACTAATGAAAGAGTTAGATATTGATTCTAAAGCAAAAAATGTACTGAATATGATTATTAGTAGAATGTTCAATGTTAAATCTAAACTAAAAGATACAGATGAATTTACAAAAGCTAATATCATACCAAAAACTATTAGAGTAGAATCAAACGGAAGAATTATAGAATCAATGTCATTTCCATATTTTAAATTCGATGAAATAATGAATACTGATTTTGAAGATTCTGACTTGAAAGAAGAGTTAGAAACTACTAAATATATATTCTTTATATTTAAAGAAGAAAATGGAGAATATGTATTTAAAGGAATAAAATTATGGAATATGCCTGAGATTATTATCGAATCAAAAGTAAAATCGATGTATGAAAAAACTCAAGAAGTTATTAGAACTGGTAATATCGTAAATCATATTGATGAAAGGGGAAGAAGAATTACTAACTTCCCAGGAATGAGTGATAACGGAGTATGTCATGTTAGACCTCACGGAAGAGATTCTAGAGATACAATATCACTTCCAGTTAAAGATAATGTTACTGGAGCTAGTGAATTTACTAAACAATGTTTCTGGTTTAATAATAGTTATTTAAAAGAAATAGTTTCAGAATTTTTACAATAATAAAAGATGACTTAAAAGTTATATTTATAACTCAAAATCATCTTTTTCTTTACTCCTATTTTCTTTTGTTGTTTCGTTATAACCTAGAATATTATCAAAAGTTTTATCGTTGATAATTTTATTATCGTGCATATCTTCTAATACCTCTAAATATGCTTCTTCCTTATCTTCACGTTTTATCATTCTTTTAAATAACTTAATTAATCTATCAAAGAAATCTTTTAAATTTTGTAATTGATATTTTAAATTAAAATTATCTGTTCTTAATTTATTTATTTGATTTTCTTGTGTTTCAACTTTCTCACTCAAATTTTCAACTCTTAGCTCTAATGCATCATTACTTTCTCGTAAATTCTTAATTCTTTTAGCATCTTGCCTAGCTTGTTTAGTAATGACATTTAAGTTTGCAGATAATTCTTTAACATCTCTATATTCATCAGTTGTTTTATCAACTTTATCAATATAATTTTCTAATTCATCTTTTTGTTCTTTAGAAATAATAAACAAATCATCTCTTAAAGGAACTTTTTTTAAGTTATTTATTTCATTTTTTATATTATTTGAATTGGATTTTAACTCTAAAGAACGATTACTTATTGAATCAATTTCTTTTTGATGTTTTTCGATTAAATCTTTTGTTTCTTGGTAATTAGTCATATCAGATACATGAATATCTCTATTTCTACCTTTAAGTTTTTGTTTCAAAGTAGCATCCATATTGTATTCTTTGTTATATTCTTCAATACATAAAGTTCTCATTTTATCTTGTAATTGTTTTAATGAAGTTCTAGTAAAAACATCAGTTTTTCCAACTTGCATAGACATACCAGTTTTGCAATTATATTTAATTGGTACACCAACAATATGCATATGTGGACTTGTTTCATCATAATGAATTATAGAACTACATACTTTAAAGTTTGGTACTAATAATTCTAAATCATCAACTTGTTTTTTATAAACCTCTGTCATCTTGTGTTTATATTTTAAATCTTTTGTATCCCAAAATGATTTATCTCCAAGTTCAATTATTATTTCACAGGCTAAATCACTTTTAGAATTATCACTAACTTTTTTAAAGTAATTATCTATTTTTCTTTTATCTATAATTTGTTTATTATTGTATTCAATCCTTGCTTCTTCGAATTCAGTTTTATAAAAATTTTCTACATCTTTATAAAGAGAAGAAGTACCTCTTATGATAACTATTTCATCTTGTTTATTATCATATTTTCTATAATTATGCTTATCAACTTTTGCTAATTGTTTTGTATTTTGAATAGCATTATTACTCATTGAAGTAGTACCACTAATATTATTTTTACCAGAATTTCTAACACTATTTTTTCTATTTTTATCACTACCTAAATGTAGTGAATATGCAAGTTCACTTATTATAATCACCATCCTTTTTTATAGTAGTATTTGGTTATGACAAAATACATAACCCCCTAGGTATCTTGTCATGCTAACAAGATTCCAGTGGACTAAGGTTTAACACCTTAGAATCCGTTTTCTTTATTTCGTAATATTTCAAAACTTCGTAATGAAATAAAACTACATAAAGAATTGATATAAAATACTATCGCCACTTTCATTGAACAAGTTCAACAAAACGTGCCACGTATTTTATTTCTTTATTAATTCCATTCTGATCGGTTTACTAGGTACATCTTTTAATTCTCTAAAAGGCATAAAAGATGTATCATCAGGAATGTAATTAAATAATTTGTCTAACTCATCTTTATCTTTCGTTACGACAATATTTTCTTCTGTGATATAGATAATTCCAAATCTATATTCTTCCATTTTTACATTAAGGTCTTTCTTATAATAATCTTCTAATGGGAATACTCTTACGATTGCAGAATTATCTTCTACAAAGTTAAAGAAGAAAACTTGATTTTTAACATAGTAAGTTGCTTCAGTATAAGAAACATTGTAAAAGTTCTTAAGTCTCATGATAATTTCTCCAACTTCTTCTTCAGGTATATAATTACTAAATCTAAGTTCACCAACAACATTTCCAAATATAGCAGGTGTAGGTCTATCTATATAACCTTTATCATAAAGTTCATTACATGGTTTAGCAATTGATTCTCTAAAGTTAATATTCTTAACAAAACATTCAGCACCAACTAGTTCAAGTTCAATAGTATCTACATAATTCATTACTAAGGTTGCTTTTTCTTCACGAGTTCTTTTATTCCAAGTTTTAATTCTTTCTTGGCATTCTTCGGGATGAATTTTACTATTTAAAAAAGCAACATCTCGAGATACTAATATATCTTTTGCAGAATAGTTAAATACTTCAAACTTATCTGCATTACTAATTTTTTCTTCTAATGATTTAATTGTGTCTTCAATAGTCTTTGCCTTTGCTTTATAATCATCAAGAGTAAAAGCACCTTCTACATAAGCAAGTTTAGCCCTTTCTAATTTTTGCTTTTGTACATCAATTTCTTTATATATTTTTTCTCTTGGCTCATCAAAGTTTTTAATTACCATAGGAATAAAGAATTGATTAACGATTGAATCATATTCAGTTAGTTGATCTACAACTTCTTTAAAACCTCTTTCAATTTCAGTTTCTTTAATGTTTAATTTACAGTCTCTACAATAATAATAAAAATATTCATGACCTTTTTTCTTACAAGCTTTACCACCTAAGATCTTTCCACATTTTGGGCATAAACATTTTTGCAAGAAGATATAAGTTAAAGTTCTAGAATATGCTCTTGAATTATTTCTTTTTTGATGTTGGCATTCTTCCCACATTTCTTTACTAACTAAAGGTTCAACTACATCAGGGTAGTAAGTTGGTTTATTAGTTCTTTTACCATGAACAAAGTCTCCTTTATATATTTCATTTTCAATAATATGAAAAATTGTATTATCTCCCCAGTTAGTTTTTCCAAGTACTTGTTCTTTATTATAGATATTAGCAATTTTTTGATATGATAATCCATTATGATATAGTTCAAATATTCTAATTGCTATATCTTTTGTTGCCTCATCAGGTACTAACATTTTATTTTCATGCTTATAACCTAATGGTGCTTTGTGTGGAATATGTCCTTGTTTAATTGCACCAGCAAGTCCAACTTTAGTTCTTTCTGATGTTCTTTCAATCTCATTTTGAGAAACGCTCATCATAATACGAGAAATCATTCTACCATTTGAGGTAGTAGTATTTATATCATCATATACAAAATCTAAATAAGCATCATTTTCTTCTAAGAAACTTAAAATATTTTCCCAATCATAAATACTTCTAGTAATTCTATCTTGTTTTAAAGCTAACATAGTATTTATTTTCTTGTTTCTAATATCTTCTTTTAATCTTTCCCATTCAGGTCTATAATTACCTTTTTTAGCACTAATTCCAGCATCTTCATAATAATCTACTATTTCAAAGTTATTTAGCTTACAATAAGCTTCTAATCGTTCTTTTTGTTCTGGTAAACTAAATCCTTCACGAGCTTGGTCTTCGGTTGAAACACGCATATAAAGACCAGCACGTACTTTAATATCATCGTTTAATATTCCCATATATTCAACTCCTTTTACTAAAAAAGAGGAGTCGATAGTATCTAGTAAAGTCTAAATACTACTGACTCCTCAAAATCTTCAATATTATAATTTTTGTGTTTATGTATATATTTTATCATAGATGTACCTCTCTTTCTAGAGAATACCTCTTTCATTGGTTATTTATAATATCACTTTTGAAAATAATGTCAATAGTTCATAAACTTTTAATATATTCTTGAAATTCGCTAATCTTAATGTGTTTTTGCAAATTTTCTATAAATATATCTTTTCCATAATTAAATGCTAGAAAAGTAGTATTCTTTATGATTATCTTATTTGGTTCAATATAATTAATATTAGTTTTTTCAATCTTACGAATAGAACCATTAATAATAGTCGGTTTAATATTACAAAAATCGCATATAAATTCAATTCTTGTTTTAAGTTCTTCATCAATTTGAACTTCTTTTGTAGTAATATTTAACATAAATAAATTCCTTTCTTATCTTTATTCTTCATCCCATTCAGTATATGGAATAGGAGCAGCAATTAGCTTCTTAGATTCTGGATCATATTTAATATACTTATTGATTCTTAATTCAAGTAAAGCATCTTTAATAGTTTCTTTATTATCAGTACAATACTTTTGAATATCTAGTCCAATAATTTCATCATTAAATAGAACAATACTCAAGAAACCTTTTGCATTTAAAGATAAGTTTTCATCAGTTAAATATTTCATCATTGTCTTATAAACATTAAATTGTCTCATTATTTCACCATCCTTTCTTTTTGGATGGATGATTTATAAACACAAAAAAATCATTCTTTCGAATGATTTCTATATCAAACTCAGAAAAGTTCCGAGCAGATTCCTCAATGGAGCCTGAACTATACACGTATGCGAAATATACAAGTCCCAAGATTGATTAAATCTTTCTGGTAAACTAATTATATCACTTTTTATAAACATATCAATATTTTTTCTAAAACTAGTGAATTAATAGATTGTTTTTAATATAAATGTTATAATAATTTAAAAATAAGATACGTTTTTATTAAACTCTCAGGATATGTCCTGTAATTTTTATATTATGTAAGTTAAAATTAGTTTTGAAAGGAAGGATGATTTTTATGGATCAAGAAAAAATTGGAAAATTTATTGCTGAATGTAGAAAAGAAAACAACTTAACTCAAGAACAACTCGCTGAAAAATTAGGTGTTAGTAGTAAATCAATATCGAGATGGGAAAATGGAAACACAATGCCTGATTATTCAATTCTTTCAGATTTATGTGATAATTTAAGAATAAGTATTAATGAATTATTTTGTTGTACTAAATTAACAAATGAAAAATTTAAAAAAGAAGCAGACAAAAATTTATTATATGCATTGGAAAATAGTACCTTTAATTTAAAAAATAAAACAAAATATTATAGAAAGATATGGTTTAAAAAGAATATATTTAAAATCTTTTTGGGAATAGTAATTTGGGTTGCAGTAATGATAATACTTAAATTTAATAATGGAGAACATTTGATGGGTTACTTTGCTGGATTATTATTGGTATTAATATTTTCTTTATTACAAAATAATATGAATTCATATGTAGAAAAAAATATAAATAATAAAAATAGTTCTAAGGAAGATTATAATGCGTAAGAAAAAGTTTAGAAAAAGTAAGTTTTACGATAGCGGTAATGTTTGGGATTGAGTGTGATTAGACAATAATTTATGTTGTTTTAGATAAAATATAAAAAGAGGATTAAATTATTTTCATAATTTTTTCTCTTTTTATTTTGTAATTATAAATTTAATCAATTTTATATAAAATAAAAACTTACGAACTATTATAGTCCGTAAGTTGTATTCAAATGGAGCCTTAACTATACACGTATACGAAATATATGACTCCCAAGGTTGATTAAATCAACTGATAATTAAATTATAGCAGATATGATGATTATTTCAAGTGGTAGTATAGATATTTATGCATAATTTTGATATAATTTTATTAGGAAATTTCAACTATTATGAGGGAGGTTAATGCATGAGAAGGTTCATTTATTATGATAAAGATGGAATTGAATCATATCTAGCACAAATTACTGCAGGAATTTCAATTTCATCATCTAACGAGATTGAAATTAGTAATGAAGAAAGTAAAACTCTTGAAAATAAGAAAACAATTAATTCAGATATAGGAGCAAAATTAGCTGGTATTGGTGCAGAAATTCAAGAAGATATAACTACTGGAGAAACTGAAAAGCAAATTGCTACTAAATTGGTAAAATCACTTGAAGAAAAAGTTATGAGTGATTATGCATTTGATAAAGTATATAATTATTTTAAAAAAGAGAATATTATAAAAACTGATGATTTTACAATTGGAGATATTATATCTTTAAATGAAAATGTTACTTTTTTTGACTTTGATTACTTTGAAAAACTTTTTTCTGAAAAAGGTGCATATACATTTTCAATTAAACAACAAAAGAATGAAATAAAGGCTTTTAAGGATTCTTTGACAAGTCAACAAAAACAAGATATGCAAGTAAAATTAAAATTAAAGGAATTAGAAGAAAAAATAAAATCTGCTGATGAGGAAAGAAAAAACTTAGTAGAAATAATAGATGTTGCGAAAAACACACTACCTTATACTAGATTTATAATGACAAAGGAATGTTTAATAGTTCTTAATGATAATAATTTTAGAGATAATCCTAAGAATGTTGCTTTTAAGTATGGTGGGAAAATTGATATCATAGGTTATGTAACAAATATAATTAGTGAAGACAATGACCTAATACAAAATCAAAATGATTTTTCTGAAATATATAAATTTGTTAATCAAGTATTATTAAAATTATATAAAGATAAGACAAAAGTCTATGTAATACATCCATTAGCAATGTATTATTAAATTTTATATAAGAAAGGGATGAATTAGGTATGAATAATACAATTAAAAACGCAATTAAGTATTATAAATTATGTACTAAATTAAAAGATACAATTAGGACAGGTCCTAAAGTCTGGAATGCCAAAAGAGAGAGAATAGAAAGTGTTGCAGAACATATTTATGGAGTTCAAATGCTAGCATTATCTATTTATTATC
>CALVQZ010000101.1 GCA_944358275.1 uncultured Bacilli bacterium | reverse complement strand
TAATGCTTGTCTTGTTAAATATTCTGTTTCTGCACTTGATATAATTAGTTTTGCTGATGTTTCAAATGAGCTTTTCTTTGCTTCTTTTATTGTGTTAGTAATAGTTGGTACTGCTATTACTAATATTCTTGCTAGTATCACTATTACTGCTAGTAATTTTACTAATGTAAATCCTTTTTTCTTTAACGCCTTTTCATTCATAATTTTAAACACGCTCCCTATTTTGTATTGTACATATATATATATATCCCTCCCCTCCCTGTGTCAAGTACTTTTTGTAAATTTCTTTATTTTTTTTATATGCAAATTATTTTCAAATAAAAAAATATAAGTAATTACTAATTTATTACCTATATTCTATATATAATATATTTTTATATTTTTACATTATTTTTTATTCACCTAATATCTCTTCTTTTGCATTTTCAAAAAATAATGGAATTAAATTTTTTATTAAAGCATCATCTTCTATTTCTATAAGTTCATCATTTACTTGATAGCAGAATTTAAAATTTTCATTATTATTCTTATCTAAAATATAATAGTATATTTCATCATTATAAGTAGTTTTACTAACAACTACATATTCATTATCATCATCTAATACTAAAGTATCTCTTACATTTATCATCTACTTCTACCTCTTTCTTCATTATCTTTGCCATAATGCATATAATAATTATCTTCAAGTTTTGATTTTCTTTTTATTGAAGATGCAAGTGCTTGAGATGATACTGCTATATTTCTAATATTTACTGTTCCTAATATTGTAAATCCCATCTTTTGTGCCCAATCAAAACTCTCTATTCCAATAGCAGAATAAGCCAAAACTGATCCTAGAGCAAAAGCACCTACCAATAATGTATTATTAACAACATTTCTAGATTCTTCGTTTATTTCCCTTTCATATGCTTTTCTTGATTTTATTTTATATTTTCTTTCTACCACAATAATAACCTCCTATATTTAACTTAATTATAGCACACTTATATAAAATATCTAAAAATATTATCAAATGTTTACACATTTATTGACTTTTTAATTCAAAAATAATATCTCTTAACTCAGTAGCTCTTTCAAAATCTAAATTCTTAGCTGAATCCATCATTTCTTTTTCTAATCTTTCTATCATCTTTTGTTTTTCTTTCTTACTATATACTTTAATATTTTCTTTTTTATCTACTTCATCTTCATTGCTAATTAAATCTCTTATTTCTTTTTGTATAGTCTTAGGTACTATATTATTATCTATATTATATTTATTTTGTATATCTCTTCTTCTTTTTGTCTCTTTAATAGCTATATTCATAGCATCACTAATTTTATCTGCATACATTATTACATGTCCATGCTCATTTCTAGCACATCTTCCTATAGTTTGTATTAAACTTCTTTCACTACGCAAAAATCCTTGCTTATCAGCATCTAATATAACTATTAAACTAACTTCAGGAATATCTATTCCTTCTCTTAAAAGATTTATACCAACTACTACATCATACTTTCCAAGACGTAAATCTCTTATTATCTTAGTTCTTTCTAATGTCTTAATTTCATTATGCAAATAGGCAACTTTTATATCGACATCTTTTAAATAATTAGTTAATTCTTCTGCCATTCTTATAGTTAAAGTAGTTATAAGCACTCTTTCATTAAGTTCTATTCTCTTATTTATTTCACCAATAATATCATCTATTTGACCTTTTGTACCTCTTACTTCAACAGTTGGATCTAAAAGTCCTGTAGGTCTTATAATTTGTTCTACATACTCATTATTTACAAGAGATAATTCATAATCACCAGGTGTTGCAGATACATAAATAGCTTGATTTATCTTATTTTCAAATTCATCAAATTTTAGTGGTCTATTATCAAGTGCGCTTAAAAGTCTAAAGCCATAATCAACTAATACTTGTTTTCTTGCTCTATCACCATTAAACATACCCCTTACTTGTGGTAATGTAACGTGTGATTCATCTACTACTAATAAAAAATCTTCTGGAAAAAAATCTATCAATGTAGTCGGAGTTTCTCCTTCTTCTTTAAGTGCTAAATGTCTAGAATAATTTTCAATGCCTCTACAAAAACCTGTTTCATTAAGCATCTCAATGTCATACTTAGTTCTTTCTTCTATTCTTTGTGCTTCTAAATATTTATTATTCTCTTTATAATATGACAATCTGTCATCTAGTTCTTTTTTTATTCTTTCTATACTAATTTTTAACTTATCTTCATCTGTAACAAAGTGAGAAGCAGCAAAAATAGTAATTGTTTTCTTGTTCGACTTAATTGCTCCTGTAAGTATATCAAACTCACTAATTCTCTCTACCTCATCTGCAAAAAACTCTATTCTAATACCACTAGTTCTTTCATTAACAGGAATAAGTTCAATAATATCTCCTTTTGCTCTAAAACATCCTCTTTTAAGTTCAATATTATTTCTCTCATAAAGCATCTCAACTAATTTCTTTAAAACATCTTCTCTTTCAATACTATCACCTACATTTATAGTAAGAGTATGCTTTTTATATTCATCAATTTCACCAATACCATATATACAAGATACACTTGCAACAACTATAACATCTCTTCTATTTATAAGTGCTGATGTAGCTCTATGTCTTAATTCATCAATTTCATCATTTATAGAAGCATCTTTTTCAATATATGTATCAGTACTTGGAACATAAGCTTCTGGTTGATAATAATCATAATATGATACAAAGTATTCAACTCGATTTTCTGGAAATAACTCTTTAAGTTCTGAATAAAGTTGTCCTGCTAAAGTCTTATTATGAGCAAGTACTAATGTTGGTTTATTAACTTCTTTTATTACATTTGCAATTGTAAAAGTCTTACCAGTTCCGGTAGCGCCCAATAATACCTGATGTTTCTTACCTTCATTTAATCCATTAACTAATTTTTCAATCGCTTGTGGTTGGTCCCCACTTGGTTTAAATTTTGATACTAAATTAAACATATTGCCTCCTTACTATGACTACAGTCAGCCACAAAATTCGTGTCCATTTTCTAAAAATTCGTGTCCTAATCATTTTTTTAAGTTTCAAAATCTTACTTTTTGGCTTGGACACGAATGTCGGCCACAAAAAGACCACACGACACTAAATAACACTAAATGGCACAAAGTAATTTCTAATAATATATTTTAACACTTATTTTACAACAAAACAAGGAAACGACTGTATGTTGTGACTATTAAGTTAAAATGTCCGCTTTTTTAAATCAGTTTACAAGTTAAAATGTCCTATTGAAAAATACATTTTTGTTTTTTCATATGTCACAAAAAAAGCACCTTATCAAAATAAGTGTGCTTTTTGTAAGTTTATTTCGTTTCTCCCATATTTACAACATCAGAAAGATTTACCCAATTTCCAGTAACATTATCTTTAACTTTTAGACTAGCAATATTTTGAGTAGATAACACCGAATTTTCTGTTTGTTGTTGCAACTCGCGTGTACCATGTTCAAAAGCAATAATTGTGTATTCATTATCAATATTACAACAAGAATACTGTTTCATAAATACAAGATATGTTTTTCCAACTTCTAAATGTATATCGTGTGACATTCTAGAATCTACTACAACGTTTTTCTTATTTTCTTGTATAGTTGTAACTTTTTCTAACTTTTCAGGATCGACATCACCTTTAATCCATTCGTTGTAACTAATTTCTGCTCCTAATCTTC
>CALVQZ010000100.1 GCA_944358275.1 uncultured Bacilli bacterium | reverse complement strand
TCTATATATTTTTTTATCATAATTTGAGTTTGTTCATATTCTTCTTTTTTTTCTATTGGTACTCTAACTATTTTATCATCATATGATTTTAGCATTACATATTCCATTTCTTCACTTCCTCTTTTTACGTATATCATATTTTCTCATATATTGTTATTTTTTTCTATTTCTTCATAATTTCCAAAAGCAATACCTATTATTCTTTTATTTTATGTATTAAATACATTTTCGTTATAAATAAAAAACTCAAACAAAGTTTGAATTTTTTTAATAAAGTTACTATTATCTCTTTGAGAATTGTGGTGCTCTACGAGCTTTTTTAAGTCCAGGTTTCTTTCTTTCTTTCTTTCTAGAATCTCTTGTAATAAATCCTCCAGCTTTTAAAATCTTTCTAAAAGATGTTTCGCTTGTAGGATCAGTATTACTATCATATTCTAATAAAGCTCTTGTAATACCTAAACGAATTGCACCAGTTTGACCAGAAAAACCGCCACCTTTAACATTTGCTTCAATATCAAATTTATCTTTTGTATTAGTTACATCAAGTGGTTGACATAAATCCATAACTAAAGTAGAAAATGGAAAATATTCATTAACATCTTTACCATTTACAGTTATTTTACCTTTTCCACTAGTCATTCTAACCCTAGCTACAGAGCTTTTTCTACGACCAGTTCCAGTATATACTTTCTTATCTGCCATAAGTCCTCCTAATCAATCTTAATCTCCACTGGTTTTTGAGCTTGATGTTTATGATCAGCACCAGCGTATACAAATAATTTTTTATACATTTGTCTTCCTAATCTTCCTTTAGGTAACATTCCTTTAATAGCTCTTTCGATCATTTCTTCTGGATATTTTTCTTTCATAACTTTTGCACTTCTAACTCTAAGTCCACCAGTATATCCACTATGATTATAGTACATCTTATCATTTAGTTTATTACCAGTTAAATTAACCTTAGAAGCATTGATTATTATTACATAATCTCCACAATCAACATGTGGTGTAAAAGTAACTTTATGTTTTCCACGCAATATATGAGCAGCCTTAGTTGCTACACGACCAAGTGATAAATCACTTGCATCGATTACATACCAATTGCGTTTAACTTCTGCTTTTTTTTGCATAAAAGTTGTCATAATTATTTCTCCCTTCTTTTATAAGTCATAGTCCGGAACACTACACTTTACGGGATGTGAAAAATGTACCAACATAAATTCTACTAGATTTTTAGGTAAAAGTCAATAAAATCGCGTGATATTTAAGAAAAGATAGATACAAATCTACCTTTTCTTAACAATAATCCATGTTACTTTAGTAACCTTTGGCTCATAAGTAACTCTGACATCACTGCCTTCTACAACTATATCAACATCATGAGTACCTGGACCATAATTTTTCAAGTCAACATAAACTTTTATATCATCCGCATCTATTTCATCGATTACTGATTTAACACCCTTAACCACAACTGTAACATATTTATCCTCTTCAGTTGGTGCATTTGGCGAATAAGCATCATTTAAGTTAACATAATCAATTGGAATATTCTCAATTTCCTTACTTGTCTCACTTTCAACAGTAATATTAACTGTTGTTGAAGTTTCACTAATTTCTCTAACCCCACTAGGTTTCTTAATAGTAAGTGTATATTTTTTCTCATCACTTAAACCATCAACATTTACTGGTACTTCAATACTCTTTATATCAGCTAATGTATTTTCATCACCATAAATCGTAACACTTTCTACAGATGATGTTATTTTACTAATTGCTTTACCAAACGCTACATCTCCATTTGGAACTATCTTAATTGGTACAACCTTACTTGGTGAAACAATCTCGATAATTGCTTTTACTGTTGTAGGTACTATTTCAACATCAATAATTATACCTTTCATATCATACGCAATTAACTGAATATCAGATAATTCCATAGTACCAACTTCTGGATTATCAATTTTACTAATATCAACAAGTGCTTTTACTGTTGCAACTTTATCAAGTTTATACTGAGGCCCTTTTATTATAACCTCTTTTCTATCTAACTCAACACTTGAAATAGATAGTTTTGAATTTAATTTATCTTGATTAACTACATCAGCAGTTAATGTACGCACTTCAGACATTTTAGAGTAAATAATAACTGTTGCAATCGAAGGATCAATTTTATAACTAACTGAATCGATAGCACCTCTATATTTTAATGATACTTCATGTGTACCTGGTTTTAAATCTTTTAAATCAATATCTACTGTTTCAACTGGTAGTTGTTTTGCCAAATATAAATCTGCTTTTCTACCAATCATAGTAATATCTACTGTTTCAGGAATACCTTCTATAACATAAGCTTCCTCATTATATATTGCATTTACTTTTTGATTATACAAAACTTCAGCGGATGTTTCACTAATAGTTGTAGACTTAGTATCCACATAAAAGAATATACAAACAGAAACAATTAAAGAAAGAATTACTAAACTACTTTTTTTAGAAAACATCTTTTCAAACAACTTACTAAAATCTTTTGATTTTTCAATACACCATAAGAATAACTTAGTAAGAGGTGTTATAACTTTTTTATCAAAAAATCTCAATAATCTTTTCAAGAATAACTTCAAATTACTCATTGCTATCACCCTCTGTTTCAATCTCTTCATTACCAAAATCAGTTTTTGGTTGTAACTCTTCTAATAAGATAATTCTAACATCATCTAATGTCAAGTTATAACTCAAATCCCCATTTATAGCAATAGAAACCCTTCCTGTTTCTTCAGACACGATTAGTGAAATACAATCAGATTCTTCACTTATTCCTATTGCAGCTCTATGCCTTGTGCCTAATCTTTTACCAATACGCCCATCAACACTAGTTGGAAAAACAGCACCAGCACATGTTATCTTATCACCTTGAATTATTACACCACCATCGTGAAGTGGATTATTAGGGAAAAATATAGATATCAATAAATCACTCGTAATTTCAGCATAAATTTTCTTAGCTCTTTCGATATATTCCCTTAAACTATAATCTCTTTCAAGAATAATTAAAGCACCAATCCTATTCTTCTTCAAATATTCAACTGCATTAACTATTTCAGAAACCATTTTTTCTCTTTCAGAAAGAGTTAAAGTCTTATGACGCCCTAATAACTGTGTTCTTCCTAATTGTTCCAAAGTATTTCTAATCTCAGGTTGAAATATAATAATCAATGCAAGAGGTCCCCACATAATGATATATTCAAGAAGTAACCCCACAGTAAATAGATTTAACCAATCAGCTACAACCTTAACAATCAAAAGGATAATCAAACCCTTAAATAATAAAGTCATCTTAACATTATTCCTAATATTCTTAAGGATATAATATAGTCCTAGCCAAACCAAACATATATCTAAAACATTTTTAATTATTGTCAAAAATAAATCAATATTCATAACATCCTCCAAATATCTATCATCTTTAAGTCCAAAAATATTATATCATAGAAACAAATAAATTCATAGAACATAAAAAATAATTTTTATTTTCATTACTTGAATAACAAAAAAAAATGAGTAAAAACAATACCTTACTCACTTTAAAAATGATCTTTTTTATTTTGCTTCAAAACCATTTTTTTCTAAAAATGATGAATAACCACTAATTTCTTGATATCCTATTGAACCATCAACATACTTACCATCTTTAAATATAACAACCATAGGTGTTGATAAGAAGTTTTCTTCAAAGAAATCATTATAATCAGATAACTTATCATAAGCATCCTCATTTATCACTGTATTCGTATCATAATTATATACAGTTGAGATATCAAAATAATCAGTTGTAAATCCATATTTTTCTTGTGCTTCAGTCATTATTGGTACAAATAATGCACAATAATAACACGTACTTCTACCTATATAAACAACATGTGTTCCTTCTTCTTTATCCATAATTTTTTCGAATTCAGAATAATCAATTTCATTAAATTCACTTACATCATATTCTAATTCCTCTTCATTACTATCATTTCCACTATCTGTATCTCCATTTTCACCCCAACTTGAAGAAGTTGAATATAATGAAATAGTATTATTAACATTAACAATATTTAATACAACTAATATAAACAATAGTACAACAATAACATATAATACAACTTTTATTCTTTCTAAAATAGGTATTAGTAAAGCTTTATCTTCGTTTTTCATATTACTTCCTTCCTTTCTACACAATTATAGCACACATCTAACAATAATAAAAGAGCAAAGTTCATATAAACTTGCATTTAAAATATTGAAAAAAAATTGCCAATGTGATATCCTTATACTAGGAGGCAAATGTATGAATCAAATATTAGAATTTCTAGCAGAAAATTATATTTATGTATCAGGTGGGTCAGCAGTAGTTATTGTAATTTTATTACTAATTATTGCCTTTGGTAACAAGAAAAAGAAAACAAAAGAAAGAGTCGACAATTCAAAAGAATTACACGAAATGGATATGGCAGTTTTGACTCCACAAAGCATCAGTGAAGTTAAACCTACTAACGCTCCTATTTCTGAACCAGTTTTAGAAGCAGTACCTTCTATGAATAATCCAGAAACTAACCCTATTGAAGAACCAGTAGTCACACCTAGTATAAGTGATGCTGCAAGTATAAATGAGGCTAATACTACTTCAGTAGAAACTGCTGTTAGTAGTACTCCTTTAGTTGAATCTGTTAATAGTAATGAGGCACCTAATACTTTAGAACAACCTTTCGTTACTCCTAGTATTCAACCTACACCTGTAAATGAGAGTAATACTACTTCAGAAACTACTGTTAATAGTACTCCTTTAGTTGAACCCGTTAATAGTAATGATATTCCTAATTCTTTAGAACAACCTTTCGTTACTCCTAGTATTCAACCTACACCTGTAAATGAGAGTAATACTACTTCAGAAACTACTGTTAGTAGTACTCCTTTAGTTGAATCCGTTAATAATAATGAGGTGCCTAATTCTTTAGAACAACCTTTC
>CALVQZ010000099.1 GCA_944358275.1 uncultured Bacilli bacterium | reverse complement strand
ATTACTTGACGCATTAGTTATTTTATTTGTTGGTTGTTCTACTAATATCAATAAATAAGTTTTTTCATCTATAATTCCAAATAGTTTATTATCAAGCGTATTTACTACTATACATTTTGTTTTTACGATAGTAAAAATGAAAGTGAGAAAAGTAATTTTATTCATCAATACTTTTGCTTTAGCAAAAGAAAAAAATAATCTTTTTACCCTTTCGCTAGATTGGGTATTAAGATTATTTTTATATAAAAGATACGCATTACAAATTAATATTTATTAGAGATAAATATGTGCGTATCTTTTCTTTTTATTTAAACATGATTTAAATAAAAAGGCAACAATATTACATTATGAAATTTTGTAATATGTTACTATATCGTCTGATATAGTTTAAAAAGTGAAAATCCATTAGTTATATAATTCTTTTGGATTTTCACTTTAATAATTCAATAATTATCTTATTTTCTTTTGTACAGATGCTTCATTGTTCCCTAAAATATTGATTTCTAATGTTTCTAATTGAGTTGGATCTTGAGATGCAATCATAGCGGCATCTCTTAACATAACAGTAATAACTCCATTCTGTTGATTACTTGCATTTGTTCTTGTATCTATCATGATTTTTTGCATAAATGGTAAACAACATTTTAAAGCGTCACTAATAGAATTTTCAGAATTATTCTTCTTAAAATATCCATTCGCATTACTTAATAATGCTGGTGAGTAATATAACAAAATTGCAGGTTGATTATTATAACCACTTTGATTAAATTCGTTAATTAAGGTTTCATAATTGTCTATATTACCTAATATTTCGTTTTCTACACATTGTATATCTGATTTATTACTTAATCTCATCATCAAACATATTCTTGTTATTGTTTTTCTAATTTCAGGGTTTGAAGAACTAATTTGCATTTTATCTGCTTTTTCTGCTAAAAATTCATCAAATACTTTTGTTGAATCCTGACAGGTAGATAATATATTAGAAGCAGTTAAAATATTATCTACTGTAAATTGATTTAATATAACGCTTCCGTTCTGATTATTAACATGTCCTAGTACACCACCAATATCTAACATTGCTTCTGCTACCATTAATGTTCTTTCAAAATGTGATAAATTTAAAACTTTATTAAAACTATAATCAACACATTCACCTTGAATATATTGTCCAACATTAATGCCATTATTCAATACATTAATTAAACTTTGCTTACTTTCATCACTGAATTTGTTAAATGATGGTAACATTCCGTATTGTAATAAATAAGTTAAAAGTAAATCGTGATCAACAGTTTGAATTCCTTTAGTTTTTAATGTATCTATTACTTGTTGGCTCTTACCTAAGTCATTGATTACCATATAATATAATAGTAAATCCTCTTTTTCAGGTGTATCAAAACCTTTTGACATAAAGTTTCTAATTTCATCAAAAGTTTCTCTTGATAATTTATTATTTCCAGATTGTTGTTCAACAAACTTTTCATATCTATTATCTTTAATATAATAATATAATAAAACGCTCAATATAGTCCTATCGAATTCTTTTAATTGATTTGGGTCAACATCTTTAAATAATAATTGACCATAAGTGTTTTTTTCACTTTTAGTACCATAACTCTCTGGTGTAAATTGCACTTCACCAACAAGTGTCATTATCTCTGAATATCTATTAATTATATTTTTTATTATATTTAATTCATAAGAATCCATATCAGTTTTGTTGTGCGTTTCTTTCGTCATTTTAATCGCTCCTTTTAATAAGTCAGGTAAATTGTTGATTGGCTGTTTACCTGTTTCTGTTTGATATAACCAATCTAAATATCTATTCTTTTCAGAGTTATCTGGTCTTCCATATATAACCTTATTACAATTTTTTGAAATCCAATAACCAAATTCTACATTTGTAGTAAAAGCTGGCATTGTCTTTATATCCCGTGGGATCCAAAACACTATAGAACTAGCATTATGTAATGCCTCTCTTTCCCACCATACTTGATTATCATAATTAAATGTCCTATCATCAAATTCTCTTTCAGGAACATAAACTACACCATCAAATCCTAAATCTTGCAATAATTTAATTGCTTCTTTTCTCCAAGTTTGAACTTCTATATTTCTTGGTGTAGGTCCTGCCAAAAAAATAGACTTTTCCGCTTTTACAACTGGTTCATCTGAATAGTTAACTTTCACAAAGCACCTCCGCTATAACAATTATACCATAATTTAAAATGTTTAGATATATATCTACATAATCTTTTTTGTATATTAAAAAGATGCACTACCTCGTTTTAAATGCATCATTATTTCCTAGTTGATAATAATCTATGTAATTGTTAAGTATTTTATCATTACTAAATTTTTCTTTAAATTGTTCTATTTCATCACAAGATAGCTTAAACAACTGAATAAATCTATATAATCTATAATCATAAAGGTTTAATCCAATATCTATTATTTCCTCTCTAGATAATTTTTTTATTATTTCTATTTTTTCTGCTACATACATATCATAAAAACCATTATAATCATCATCATATGAAAAAACTTTTCCGCTTCCTTTAACTAAACATATAGAGCAACTACTCGTATCAAAATATCTCAATGTATCTTCTATATTTTTACAAAAATGAAAACCATTACCATCATTACCAAACTTTACATCACCATCTATTTCATATGTTTTACCAACTTCAAAAGGCACTTTATATCTATTTGACAAATCTTCATTAAAACATTTATATCCAATAACTTCCATACTTTATCTCCCATAATAATTTATTATCTTATTTATAACATCACTATCAAATTTTTTATTTTTAATTTCTTCAATTTCAAATTTATAAGGAGGATAACTATCTTTTTCGCCTTTTATCCATGGTGTTTCAAGTATTTTAGGAATACTTTGTATTCTAGGATTATAAATTATATTTATAAGATTATCAAAGCCAACACATCCAAATCCAATATTTTCATGTCTGTCTTTTTTTATACCTCTTTCATTTTTTGAATCATTTATATGAATACATGCAAGTTTATCTATACCTATAACTTTATCGAACTCATCTAATACACTATTAAAATCACTCATGTCATATCCTTGATCATGCATATGACAAGTATCAAAACATATCATAATATTTTCATTATGCTTTACATTATCTATTATATATTTCATCTCATTAAAGTTTGTTCCAAGTTCAGAACCTTTTCCTGCCATCATTTCAAGACATATCTTAACTTTCATATTTTTAGTTAAAACTGTATTTAATGTATCTACAATAGATTTTAATCCAACATCTACACCATTTTTTACATGACTTCCAGGATGTAGTACTAGTTTTTTAATACCTAGAAATTCACACCTTTCTATTTCATTTTTTAAAAAATTTACATTAAAATCAAAATTTTCAAAATTTGCTAAATTTATAATATAAGGAGCGTGTACAATTACATTAGAAATATCTATATTATTTTCATTAAGTAAATCATGTGCTTTTACCATTAAACTAAAATCTAGTGGAACTCTTAAAGTATTTTGTGGAGCTCCTGTATAAAACATAAAAGCATTAGAACCATAACTTAATGCTTCTTTAATACTTTTTATCATTTGTTCATCTTTATTAAATGATACATGTGAACCAATTATAAGCATAACATCACCCATTTAATTATATAATATAATCTAAAAATAATAAAGAAAAAAACATTTGAATTTTCAAATGTTTAATTACTTAATAATAATTATGCTCCTGCATCTGTTAGTTCAGTACATGTATCCACAATTGAAACATCACCATCTGATGATGTGTATCCACAAACATACTTTCCATCAAATTGACCTGCGCCACCTAGATAAACAGTAGCATTACCTGTTGCATCATATTTAACTTTACAACTTTCATAATCATTACTAGACAACTTAGCAATTTTTTTACATCCCTCAAGTGTAGTAATATCAGAAACTGCAGTACCTAATGCTGTTTTTGCCATATAATCTTTTTCAGCTGATGAAAGTAACATTTTTGCTGATGATTTAAAACTACTCTCCTTTGCATCATTGATAACAGTTGAAATAGTTGGTACGGCAATTATCAATATTACTGCTAATATTACGATTACCGCTAGTAATTCTACTAATGTAAATCCATTTCTTTTTTTCATCTTATTTCATCCCTTTCTATATTATTTTTACAATAATATCTTATCATATTAAAATATATGTGTCAATTCAAATTACAACATATTTTTTACATTTTGTTATTGTTTACACTTTTTTAAAAATAGTTCTTTATCGCTACTATTTGCTAAAGCGCTTCCAATAACTAACATATCTACGCCACTTTTTATACATTCAGTAGCACTACTATTATTTATTCCCCCATCTACAGAAATTATAACATTTAAATTTAATTTTTTTATTTTTTCTTTAATATTTTTTATTTTATTTAATGCAAGTGTCATAAACTCTTGTCCACCTTTACCAGGGTTTACACTCATTACTAATACTAAATCTATAAGTGGTAAAATGTCATATATTTCTTCTTCATTTGTTTCTGGTCTTATACTTATACCACATTTAATACCATAACTTTTTATTTTTTTTATTAAATTTGAATCAAAATTAGTTTCATAATGAAATGTAATATATTCAGTATTAAGCATTGCATAATTATAAATATATTTTTCTGGTTCTTTTACCATTAAATGTACATCTAATGGTTTATTAGTATTATTTACAATTTTTTTTATTTCATCATAAGAAAATGAATTATTTGGAACAAAAATACCATCCATTATATCTAAATGTATATAATCTATATCTAAATTGTTATATTCTTTTGTAACACTTTCTAAATTATCTTTACAAGATAATAAAGATGCTGAAATAAGTGTCATTTTTATCACCTCTATTTATATATATTTATTCTAAATTACTTTCTTTATATAATTCATACTTCTTTTTTAAAGTATCTCTATAATCAATATTACTTTTGCTTTCATATTCTTTTACCCAATATTTTATCAAATTAAAATTTTCTAGGTTTTCTAATAAGACATATTCCTTAACTTCTTTTTTTCTTCTATATAATTTTTATGAAAATAATCAATTCCTTGTTCAACATTATATAAAACAAAATAAATATTAGTAATGCATATTACATAATAATTTATATCTTCTATTAAATAAAATTTAGAATTACTATCTTTTATATTTTTTAACTCATTTTGTAATTTCTTTACTTTATCCATAGATAAGTGTATTGCTACATTCTTATTATCTACTGTTTTTAAATTATTTATAAAAATTTCAAACATATCATAAGATAATTCATATGGATTTTTTAAAACATCTAACAAATCAAAACATTTCTTTATATTTTCTTCTAAATATCCATTAGAAAATATTCAATGAATTATTAAATCATAATATTCACTTTGTGATACTCCTAAAGCTCTAAATGTCTCCCAATTAGTAAATAGAAGCATATTAGAACCAGTGCTTAATCTTTTAAATAATTCTATCAATAAAATAGTAGCCTCATTACCATGATTAGATGATGAGGAAATGCAATTAAACTTTTATAATATTTTTCACCTTAAATCTCCAATTACTTCTTTCTTTTATAATTTCTTTTTCTAAATCTTCAAAAGATAACGTTTCTTCTTTCTTTTTCTTATTTGAATTAACATCTTTAATAAAACTATCTATATCATAATCCTCTTTTTTACTTTTAGGTATTATTTTATATAACTCGACTATTATTTTTTCTAAATCTTCTTTATTATATTTTTTTATTTCTTAGTTTTTTTGCTAACATATCCTACTCACTTAACCTTTTTCTTGTATTTTTTTTATTTTTTTTATTTGTCTATTTAAAAGTACGCATAATAAATGAATTCTTTTATCTGACATATGAGTAATAGATTGATATTTATGTAATAATTCATAAAACCATTCTACAATACCATCTAGCTTAGTCAAGTCTATTCTTTTTAAATCTTTAACTACTTTTATAATTTCATCAAATGGTTTAACTTCATAGAATAATCTTCCTTCGAAAGAAGTATGTAATTCTCTTTCATCATAGTACTCTATATTAAGACTTTGTCCATTATCAAATATTGGAGCAACATCTAGCCATTTTAAAGTATTAACATCTCTTATAAGGCCAAAGTTATTAAGGTGTCTATCTTCATTCATAATTAGATAATCTAATATATACATATTTTCTATCTTTTCTCTTGCATTTTTTATACCAAAATTTTCTAATTTACTTATATATTCTTCATAATCTTCTTTATTATCGTGTCTTTTCATATCATTTATTATTTGATAACTTGTAACAAGTTCAGTATCTTTAGTAATAAAACAAGGACATTTTGATACGACAATATCTTTATAAGTATCAAGAGTATATTCTACATGATTAAATCCTAAACGACGACATATCTCACTAGCAAGAACTTCATTAAAAGGTTGTAATAATTCATTTTTATATCCACCCTTAAGTAAATATCTTTTACCATCATCAATTATCCACGCTTTTTTAAGCATTCCATCAGTAGTATTATTTGGAGTTTTTAGTGAATTTTCTTTTATTATTCTATTACTATTTTTAGATAAAGACGCTTCCATAAATTCAGTAAAATCAAAATCGTTATCAAAAAAATTGATATCATCATAGCAAACATCTAAATCATATGGTTTTATCCAATATTGATCTGATAAAGATAGACCAAAAGCTTTATCTAAAAGTAAAGAAGGCGCACTAATATTCAATCTATGTAAAAGTAAATCTAATTTATCTCTCCAAGAAGGTATTCCTCTTCCCTTAAACCAATTACTTAAATTAGTTCTAAATAGATTGTTATTGGTATCATCTTTATCATAAAAACTTTTTAAAATGTATGGAGCATAGTTAATATCATAAACATCTACAATTTGAGTAAATGCACCTGTTGCTGAATCATATTCTGCAAGCAATATTTCTTTATTTTTATTCATAAGTATACATTTCACTAAAATCACCTCCTTATATTTTTATTATACTAAAAAAAGAGTTATTATACAACGACTCAAAATAAACATTATTATGTAAATTATTTAGATTTTTTAACCACTAACTTCTTTATTATATGTAATCTAGTTAAATAATAAAAGAGCATTATCGATAAATACTCTTTATTTCGTTTACAAATTTTTTATAATTTTCATATCTAGATTCTAGTATAGTACCATTTTCTACTAATTTTTTTATTTCACAATCATCTTCTTTTATATGCATACAATCTTTATATCTACACTTATCTTTATATCTATTAAATTCTATCATATTATCTTTAATATCTTCTTTTTTCATACCAATAAATGAAAGAGAACTAAATCCCGGTGTATCTGCTACATATCCATCATATAATTTAATCAATTCTACATGTCTTGTTGTATGTTTTCCTCTTCCTAATGCTTTTGATATTTCATTTGTTTTAAGTAAAAGAGATGGTTCTAACTTATTTAAAAGTGTTGATTTACCTACACCACTTTGCCCTGTTAAAACAGTTATTTTATTCTTTAATATTTCTTTTATCCTATCTACTTCTGTATTTATTATAACTTCATAACCTATGCTTTTATAATAATCTATATATTTATTTATTTCTTCTTCATCAGAAAGTAAATCTAGTTTAGATAAACATAATATTGGTTTTATATTATTAAATTCAATAATATTCATAAATTTATCTACTAGATTAGTAGAAAAACTAGGATTTTGAACACTCATTACTACTAATGCTTGATCTACATTAGATATAGGAGGTCTTACTAATATATTTTTTCTATCTAATATATCAGTAATAATATTTTTATCTTTATCAAATAAAACTCTATCTCCTACTGTAGGTACTATATTCTTTTTTCTAAATATTCCTTTTGCTTTACAATTATATAATTTGTTATCACATTCAACTACATATAAATCACTTATATTTTTTACAATTAAACCTTCCACTTATTCACCAACAATTTGTCCTTCTTCTGGTATAGGTGATGTAGGAATATCCTCTTCAAGTGGTTGTACAGCGATTTTTATAGTTAAATCTGCACCTCTTACTATAAGTGTATCTTTTCTTCTACTTTGACTTATAATAGTACCTTCAGAAACTGTATCTGTCTCTATTTCTTCAACATATAATACAAGTTCATATTTATCAGCAAACTCCTGTACTTCTTCTAGTGTATAAGTTGTTAAATCAGGATATACGACTATATTTGGATAATATAATATTACTTGATCATTCTTATACAATTCTCCACTCTTTGGACTTTGATCTATAACACTATCTTCTTTATCGGCATATTCTTCTACATTTTCAACATTTTTTGGTTCAATTGTTACTAAAAGACCAAGAAGTTCTAATTTAGCTTTTACTTCGTATATATTCATATCAGTATAATCTTCTATTGTAATTTTTTCTGTACCTTTCGATTGATATAAAGTAATTACACTTCCTTCTTTTATAGTTCTATTTGCAGATGGTACTGTCTTTATAATTTTACCTTCTTCGATAGTATCACTATATTCTTCTTCAACAATAGTACTTACTTCAAAGCCAGCTTCTTCAAGAACCCTTTCAGCATCTACTACACTCATTTTAGATACATCAGGTACTTTTACATCAGGTACTTCTAATAGTTTAGGTACTACAAGTATAGCTGCAATTATAATCATAACTAATACTGAAACTATACTTCCAATTATCCATGCAGTTTTATTCATAGGCTTTTCCTCATCTACTTTATTTATTTCAACATTTTTATTTTCTTCTTTTTTTGCTTCTTTTTGTACTTTTGATTCGTCAAATTCTGGATATTCAAACTTAACTTTATCAACATTAGCATTTTCTTCATCTAAACATTTGCATAAATCATAGTACATTTCTCTTGCACTATCATATCTATTCTTTGGATTTTTTGCTGCTGCTTTTAATATTATATTTTCTACACTTTGAGGAATACTTTCATCCATTTCTCTAACAGAAGGTATTGGTTCTTTCATTTGTTTTAATGCGATTTCTACTGCATTATCACCCTTAAATGGTAAAGAGCCTGTAACTAATTCATACATCATAATTCCAAGAGAATATATATCACTTTTAAATGTTGCTCCTTTACCTGCAGCTTGCTCTGGAGGTAGATAATGCACAGACCCCATTACTGAATTAGTTTGAGTAAGTTGTGTACTATTTAATGCAACTGCTATACCAAAGTCAGTAATCTTTACGAGTCCACTATCTAGTATGAGCATATTTTGTGGTTTTATATCTCTATGTATTATAAATGAATCATGGGCATGTGCTATACCATCAGTAAGTTGTTTCATAATGTCTATTACTTCAGGCAAAGAAAGCTTTGCTCTTCTTCTAATTAACTGTTTTAAATTCTTACCATCTACATATTCCATTACAATATAGAAATTACCATCATCCTCTCCAACATCGTACATCTCGACTATATTTGGATGATTTAAAGATGATGCGGATAGAGCTTCTCTTTGAAATCTTCTTACAAATTTTTCATCGTTAGAAAGATCTCCTCTTAAAACTTTAACAGCAACTTTTCTATTTAAAATAGTATCCATAGCAAGGTAAACATTAGCCATGCCACCTTCACCAATAACACGAATTATTTCATAACGATCATTTATTTTTTGTCCTTTTGCTATCATTATTTTCCACCACTTTCACAATCTAACAAAACAACTGAAATATTATCAGTGCCACCCCTGTTATTACTCTTCATAATCATTTTTTTTGCTTTTTCTTCTAAAGATGCTTCCATTTTAAGTACATTTTCAATTTGATCTACACTAAGCATATTAGTAAGACCATCAGATGCGAGTAATACTCCATCTATATTATTTTCAACATCGAAAATATCTATCTCTGCTGGATTTACTGCACCTAATGCTTTCATAAGAAGATTTTTCTTAGGATGAAATTTAGCATCTTCTTCACTAAGTTCACCTGATGCGATAAGTAAGTTTACTAAAGTATGATCTTTTGTCACTTTAAATAACTTATTATCTTTATATACAAACCCTGAACTATCTCCTATATTACCAAATAGTACAAACTCATCAGTATAAATACACATAACTAATGTAGTACCCATTCCTTTACTTTCTGTATGCTCATAAGTGTATTTAAATATTTTATTATTTATTTCAGATACTGTACTTCTAAGCCATGATATTGCTTCTTCTTTAGAACCTACACTTTCCATGCTCTCAAACTTTTCTTTCAAGTAATCTATTGCGATAGAAGATGCTACTTCACCTGCTTTATGTCCTCCCATACCATCAGCAACTGCAAGTAGATACTCATTATTATTATTTTTTAATATTATTAAATTATCCTCATTATGATCACGAACTTTACCTGAATCTGTTAAACAAAATGCTTCCATAACTCCTCCTATTCATGACTTCTAAGTTGACCACAAGCAGCAGAGACAAGCCCTCCAAATTCTTTTCTTACAGTCACACAAATGTTATTCTTCTTAAGTATATCATAAAATTCAGAAATTTTCACGTTTTCGCTTCTTTTAAAAGAAATATTATTAGTTTCGTTATAAGGAATCAAATTTATATAGCAATTTATTCCCTTTACTAAAGCACAAAGTTCTAAAGCACACTCTTTACTATCATTTACATCTTTTAGCATTATATATTCAAAAGTTACTCTTCTATTAGTAAGTGATA
>CALVQZ010000098.1 GCA_944358275.1 uncultured Bacilli bacterium | reverse complement strand
AGTTTATCTATTTTCATTTATCTAATCCTCCTCTCATCAATTATCTTTCTAAATATGCATTTCAACATCCATTTGGTTAAGAAACTTTTCTAAGTTATCTAAAAGTTCATCATAAAGAACTATTTGTATATGAGCATATGAATAATTTAAATCCCTTAATGCCTTTCTTAATTTTAATTTAACAATACTTTCAGTCATATTATTTTTTTGCATATATTTTTCTATATGCTCTTTTTTCATCAAAGAATTTGTAGAACCAATAACTAACATTCCTGTCGCAGATTCTGCACCTTTAATTAATTCACCACTTTCTTGTGCATATGGTAATAGCATTAAATAATTATTAACTTGTGAAATTGCTGTGCTTAATTTTGGTGTAGGTACTATGTTATCATGTGAATCATCCACCTTAAAAAGATATTCATCAGATTTTTTAAGTTCTACAACATCTAAAAATCCATATCTGTTTATAGTTAATATATCTAAATTGCTATTGGTATTTCTTAATTCAGAATTAAGTGTCAATGCAGCTTGTGGAATTTGTTGCTCAATAGATCCAAATAAAAGATATGAACCATACATTTCAAAATAACGTTGCCATGCATATTCTTTACCAATATGTTCTCTTTCTATTCCTAATTTCTTTTCAACACCATTTTTTTTTACTAGCAAGTCTCTTCCTATCTGTATTATATCTTTTAATCTATCTTTATTAATATCTGTAACATCTTTCAATGATATTTTAATCTTTCCATTTTTTTTTATTTTTTGAATTAAATGTGCCACTTTTTCTCTATCTTTATCTTTTAATATACTTGAATCAATGCCAGCAGACAAAGTTTTCACAACATTTACTATATCATTTGAGGAAACTTTTTCTTTTTTATATAATCTCTCTATAACTGTTTTTAATTTTCTAACATCATTTGCAGGTTTAACTACATCATTTTTAAAAGATTCCATATAAACAATAACTGTATTTGTTTTTTCATCATAAGTCATTTCGCCTGTGCCAATCTTGAATAATAATCTTATTTTATTATCTATTTTCTCTTTTAATTCTTTAACTCCAGTAACATTAAACAACCTCGCCGTCCCTACAACGAGGAATTAGGACTGATAGACTGTATCTTTTGAGACTAATTGATAAGAATTGTTGCCTTGATTTTTTACATAATTAGCAACAACATCTTCAGTAGCATTAATAGATACAGTGGCTATATAATAGCCATCAGTCCACAATTCTCCTCCCCACAATTGTTTTTTTACTTCGGGATTATATCGAAATACAGCTCTTGCTATATTACTTTTTATAATTGTTACAATTTGTGTCGGAGAATGAGTAGGAACAGACTGAATTAGAAAATGTACGTGATTTAAATCTGTTCCTACTTCAATAAAATATAGCTCATGTCTTTCTGATAAACTTTGACAAGTTCTAAATATTGTATATTTTACTTTATCAGAAATAACATTTCGCCTATATTTTATTGGACAAACTACATGATAAACTATCATTGATACATTATGTGATTTTCTATATACTTTACTCATAATGATAGTTTATCACAGTTTGTCGTACGCCGCAAGCAGCGGGGAATTAAACCCATCGAAATTAATATGCACTTATGGCATATTAATTTCGTATTAAATCTAATTAAAACTAAACAATATTTTATAAAAAATCACTAAAATTTCACTACAAAATTTTTTATAACTTTTTATTTCTTTGGTGGTGTTTTTTTCTTTACTAAAACAGGTCCGCTTTGTTCTTGTTTTATTTGTTTTTCTATAAATTTTAGGTCAATTAATCTTGAAATTTTCATATATGAAGTATGATTTAGTATCCAATTTTCTATTTCATGACATAATTCCATTTTTTTTGAAAATTGTTCTTTTGTTTTTTGTTTTTTTTCTTTCCAAAAAGGATCCCAAATACTAATCTCTAAAACCAATTTTGTTTCTAATTCTTTATTTTTTTTGAGTGCCAATGCATTTGCTTCTTCATATGTATCAAATAAATCTGAAACTGTATCTGATGAAAAACAAGTTCCATCAATGGCTCTTGTTGGATTTGGATTACTAATAATGTGTTTTAAAGATAATTCAGTATTTGGATTATTACTAAAAGGAAATACAACTTTGTATGATTCTTCACTTTTACCATCACTAAAGAATTTTATATTACTATCCATAACATAACATTTTGAAACTATAAACCCTTGTGTTATTTTTTCATAGTTATTTATCCATCCGCCATTTTGCTTTAATTCTAATATTGCATATTTTACTGGATATTTTAAATCTAATTCCATTTTAATTACCTCCTTATTTATTGGGTAGTTGTTATTATACACTAAAAGTCTTTATTTTTCAATATCCCTAAACAAAGTTATTTTATATAAAAAAACTAGATATTTTTATCTAGTAAATTTCTATTGGTAGCGAGAAAGAGATTCGAACTCTTGACCTATCGGGTATGAACCGATTGCTCTAGCCAACTGAGCTATCTCGCCATAAACAATTAGAATTATAGCAAAACATTTTAACTTTTGCAACAATTTTAATTGAATTTTTATATTATTTAACTTTTCCAAACTTATTAAATGGAAAAATTATTATACTTGTATATCCTTCTATATCGCTTTCGTCTATTAGTCCTATGGCTCTACTATCTTTAGAAATAGGTCTATTATCGCCTAAAACTAAATATTTGCCATTTGGTATAGTATTTTCACCAAGCATTTCTAATATAAAGTCAGTTGTTTTTTTTCTATCAAAAGGTTCTTCTATATATTCCCCATTTATATATAACTTATTATCAATGTATTCTACGTAATCTCCAGGAAGTCCAATAACTCTTTTTATAATTTTTTCGTTTTCATAATTGATTACAACTATATCAAATCTATCAAGACCATTTATAGAATACCCGATTTTATCTAAAATCATTATATATCCATCTTTTAAAGTAGGTTCCATTGAACTTCCTGTTACTCTAATAGGAGAATATAAAAATGTTCTAAACAAAAGTACTGCAATTATTATAATTATGCACTCTAATATATCTTTTATTCTTTTATTCATATCTTCTTACCAAAAAAAGGCATAATGCCTTAATTTCTTTCTTTTAATTTGAATTGTCCAACTAAATTTCTAGAATAATATAATTTAGCTCTTCTTGCTAGACCTTTTCTTACAACAGTAATTCCTGCAATTTTTGGTGAATTAACAGGGAATGTTCTTTCAACACCAATACCACTAGATTTTTTTCTAACAGTAAATGTTTCACTAACTCCTGAATTCTTTTTAGATATTACGATACCCTCAAAAGCTTGAATTCTTTCTCTTTTACCTTCTATTATCTTAACATCTACTCTTACAGTATCACCAACTCTAAATTCAGGTAAATCTGTTCTAATTTGTTTAGCTGTTATCTTATCGATAATATTCATAATGTCACACTCCATTTCTTATCCGCAATCATATACAAGTACATCGGATTGGGTTTTTCACGACTATGATTTTAACACAAGTTTTTAAGAAATGCAACTAATTTCTGATACATCACATATTAAATTCTATTTTAAATTCTATTTCTTAATAATTTGCTTCAAATTATAGGATTTATAATTTCTTTTCCTATTCAATTTTCTATATATTACATATATTACAAATATTATAAATATTACAATAAACACTACAAATATAAAGCCATATATATTAGGCTCTTCTTGAGTTTTTATATTATCATTATTGTCTACATAATAAATCTTATTAACATCTACAATATCTGATGGTAATACATCTTCTAAATGTTCTGTATAAAAACTACTATTTTCTGTAAGTTCTACCATAAAATATGCACACTTACCTGTATTTCTTAACTTTGTACTTCTTCCTTCAAATTCTATCCATGT
>CALVQZ010000097.1 GCA_944358275.1 uncultured Bacilli bacterium | reverse complement strand
AATAAGAATGAAAAGCAAGTATAGAATGAACTAAAATCAAAAAGTTAGGCATTTTATGCTTGTTTTTTAATAAAAAAAGAGTCGTCCGATAGTCTACTCTAAAACAAAAGAGTCCACCGCTAAAAGCCCCGCTTTTAGGCAGTTATCGGGAGTCGAGTAGACTCCCTGATCCTGCAAAAAATTTTTTTAAAGTGTTTACTTTTAATTATTGTGGTGATAAACTATTTATAGATTATTAATAGAATAAAAAAGGTTTTTTATGAAATATAATATAAATAAAAAAAAGAAAATTTGTGAAGAGATAAAAGGAATGGGATATATTGAATTTGAAAGCTTGAGAGATAATAATAAAAAGAATAAAAACATTCCAATTAGAAATTCAAAGTATTTAGAAACCATCTCTTATGAAGAATTAAAGGATTTACTAGATAATGATTATATAATATCTTTATTAAAAAAAAGAAACAAAATAAGAATATTTGAATCTAATCCAACTAACTTAATTAGTAAATATAGATATGATGTGTTTATTAAATATTATTATGTGAAAAGTTATTTAGAAAAACATGATTACATGTTAGCCAAAAAAATATATATAAATCACATTAAATCTTTTAATAATTTTTTAGAGCCGGATGGAAAAAAAAGTGGAGCTGATGCATTTATAAAAAGATTTGATATTTTAATAAATAATATAAAAGAAAGCGGAATAGATAAAACAATTATTCCAATAACAAGAAATGGAGAAATTATAGACCGGGGCTCATAGATTATCAGTCGCTTTATATCTAAAATTAAAAATCAAATTTGCAATATTTGATTTATTAGATGCAAACTATAACAGAGATTTTTTTATAAAGAGGGGATTTGATATTAAATATGCAGAAATAATTGATAAGGAAGTGTTTGATAAAATAAAATGAAAAAAGAGGAATATACTAGATTATTTATTGCTTTATGCAGTTTAAATATTACATTCCTACTAATTTCGAATATTGTTACTGTGAAAACAATTAATATATTCGGACTTATATTTACAGCGGGAGATTTACTTTTCCCATTTACATATATATTAAATGATATTTTTACAGAAGTTTATGGTTTTAATAAGGCGAAATTTGTTATTTGGATTTCATTTTTTTGCAATTTGATAATGGTTATAATTTTTGGAGTCGCAATTTGGTTCCCAGAAGATAAATCATTTACAATGCAAAATGAATTTCAAAATATTTTGGGTAGTACACCTAGAATTTTATTAGCATCATTTATTTCTTACTTATTTGGCAATTTTACTAACTCAATAATCTTGTCTAAAATAAAAGTAAAAACAAAAGGAAAGTATTTAGGATTAAGAACTATAACGTCTACACTAGTTGGAGAAGGATTAGATACATTATTATTTATACCAATTGCTTTTTGGGGGAATCTGGATATGATTGAAATCCTGAATTTAATGATTGATGTTTATGTACTGAAAGTAACATTAGAAATTATATTAACACCAATAACATATAAAGTGATTGGATTTATAAAGAAAAAAGAAGATATAGATGTTTTTGATGAAAATGAAAAATACAAAATCTTAAAGTAGAAAGGAATAGCAATAAATGAAGATATATTATGCTGCGCCATTATTTAATGATATGGAATTAAATAAAAATGAAAGAATGAAAAGATGGTTAGAAAGTAAAGGATATTTTGTGTATTTGCCACAAGATGAAGCTGGACTAGCTTATGAAAAGATTGATGATAATAATAAGATGCAAATTAATAAAAAAATTTTTGAAAGTGATGTTAAGTGTATAAAAAAATCCGATTTATTAATCTTTGATTTAAATGGAAGAGTACCAGATGAAGGTGGATGTGTCGAGCTTGGAATGGCATATGCTTGGGGAATTAAGTGTATAGGATTCAAAACTGATACTAGAGCTTTAGATTATACTGGAGATGATAATTTAATGATTGAAGGATGTATGAATTTTAAAATTGCTAGAAATTTAGAAGAGCTAGAAAAAATGTTAAAAGAAATAGCTATGGAGATTAATTAGTATGGGAAGAATAATTGTTATAGATGGTACATCAAATGCAGGAAAAACAACATTATGTGAGAATTTACAAAAAAATATAGAAAACGTTATAATTATTCCCGGTGCTAGTACTTTTGTAAAACAACATCAAGACAGGTATCCTAATATTCCACCAATTCCGAAAACCATAGAAGAAGAAAAGATTAATCAAGCATTCTTTTTCAAATTAGAATTAGATAGACTAATAGAAGCGATTAAATTATTAAAAAATAATGTGGATGTTTTTATGGATAGAAGTGTACTAGAAATATTGTCTGTTGCATATTCTTTTGAAAGTATAAACAATTGGCCAGGTATTTATTCAAATGCACAAGCTTTATATAATAGATTTGTTGCTTTGATAAAAGAAAGGGGATTAAGATTTCCAGATTCATATATATGGTTACAAGCAAGTCCAGAAGAAGTAATAAGAAGAAATACGATTAGACAAAGAGATAGAGGACAAAAATTATCTGAAAATGAATGGGTAAATTCTAAATTAATTATGAAGCAAATTGAATTTTTTGAGAAGCTTTGTAATTTGGATAAACAAAATAAATTTAAAATGATTAATACAAATAATAAAACAAAAGAAGATGTTTTAAATGAAGTCAGTGGATTTTTAAGATTAAAAAGAAAGGAAATAGAAAGAAACGATGATTGATTTGCATTCACATACAACAAATTCAGATGGAACATGGAGTACAAAGGAGTTACTTGAAAAGGCACAAAGTTTAAATTTAGAAGCATTTTCTATAACTGATCACGATACAGCTAAATCATATATTGAAATGGAACAAAATGATGAACTTAAGAATATTTACAAAGGAAAATTAATTATTGGAGCTGAATTAAACTGTACATTCAATGGGGTGAAAATCGAAGTTTTAGCATATGATTTCGACTTACATTCAGTACAAAGCTGGTTGGAAGATTATTATAGCGAGGAAAAAAATAAAAACAGATTAATTGATGAGTTTAAAGATTTAGTTAAAATATGTAATGAACAAGATATAAAAATAGAAAATAACTTAAAATATAATCCGGAAATAGAATATCCAGTAGATGTTATCTATGATAGTATTATTAAATTTCCACAAAATAAAAAGTTTTTTACAAATGAGCAATGGAATGACTGTGGAGTATTTTTTAGAACATGTACGGTAGATAAAAATTTTCCATTATATAGAGATTTTACTAACCAAATGCCAACACTCGAGTTTATAAAAGAGCTTATACATAAATATAATGGTAAGATTTTTCTAGCGCATTTGTATAAATATAATTTGAGTAACCATATTAATTTCTTAAATAAAATAATAGATGAAACTTTAATAGATGGTATAGAAGTGTATCATAGTTCTTTTTCGCAAGAACAAATAGATACATTGCATAATTATTGTAAAGACAAGAAATTATTAATGTCTGGAGGTTCTGATTGTCATGGGGATAAAAAGAAAGATAGAAAATTAGGAATTGGCTATGGAAATTTAAATATCGACAAAAAAATAATTGAAGATTGGAATTTAAATTAATATTTTTTGACCAGTCTTTGTAAATAATATAAAAAGCATTTCTTGGTATTCTATTGAAAATAGAATACCAAGAAATGCTTTACTTTTTGTAGGTGATATTAGCGTGGAGTTTTAATTTTTTCTTTTAAAAAGAATGACCTAATCGGACCAATTCCAGTAAACATAATGGAAAAAATGAGAGCAAAATAATCTTTTAAATAAATTTTAAATCTTTCTTTACTTACTATTATTAAATTTAAAGTATAATTAACAAAGCAAAATATGAAATAACTACATATTGCAAGTATTAATAATTTTAAATTTAACATGACAATAGGGTAAATAAATGAATATATTAAAAATATCGGCATAAATATCCAAACAAAAGTAGCTCTTAGCTCATGAAACAGCCAAATAATACCATATTTTGTGATTTTATAATCTTTTTTTATGTCCTTTAGTGATTTAAAAGGATGTGATGCTGTTTTAAACCAAACAGCATTTTGATTTATTTGAACCGATAGTTTTTCAGGATTTTCTGAATTATCCATTGATGTTAAAGGGATTATATTTATACCATTATTAAAAAGTAATCCGGTAAGATATATATCTTCACACCATACATTACTCGAAAAACCATTTATTTTAGTAATATAGTCGGCTCTTATGGTAAGACCGTGACCAACCACATGAGAATACAATAATTTTGATAATTTATTATTTATTAAACCATTTCTTAATTCAAATGCAGTTTGATACATTGCAAAACCTTTCATAATAAAATTCTGTTTATTATAATTTAGATAATAATTACTATATTGTTGAAGAACTTTAGGGTAATTATATTTTAGTATTTTAGATATAAGTTCAGAAAAGGTACTAGTGTCTGGTAGGCTATCTGCATTATATATAGAGAAATAAATTTTATTATGTGTAAGATTAGAGGCTGATAATATTTTATCTATTCCATGATTTAATTGATCAGCCATAAATCCACTTTTCTTAGGATAATTTATTATATGAATATTTACACATTTTATTATATCTAATTTCATTAAATATTCATATGTAGTTTCTTTTAAGTTATTTTCGTATTTTTCTTTATCAGTGGTAATAACATAAATATTAATATTTTTCATATTTTTTGTAATTTTATTAAAATGCTCTAAAGTCTCTTTAATTATATTTACTTCCTTATAACAAGGAATCAGAATATTTATTTGCAAGTCTTCATTATATAACTGAATATCGGATTTATTTTTCTTTGTTAGTATCTTTACAAATTTAAGTATATTATAGAGTATAGTAAATATTTCTAAAAAAATAATTATATAGAATAGCTGTAACATATTTCCTCCCAATAATTTTGAGTTAATTATATGTTAAATATATAAATAAATCAATAATTAGTCAAAAATAATTAATGTATTTCTGAATAAATAGTACTATTAAAATTTATAAAAACTTGTATATGATCAAGAAAATGTGATATAATATACATATAATGGTCAAAAAAATGTGATTAAAAGTACAATTATTGATCAAGAAAATGTGATTTAACATTGTCCACATGTGCAAAATTGCTTTGCAATTATTGCACGTAACAAGGTAAATTAACCTTGTTGTATAGGGAGAATCGTTATAAATACTGAAATATTAAATAAAAAGTCGATTTTTCCTATACAATAAAAAAGTAAGGAGCTGATAATATGTATAGAAAAATTATAACAGAATTGAAAGAATGGAAAG
>CALVQZ010000096.1 GCA_944358275.1 uncultured Bacilli bacterium | reverse complement strand
ACACTATACTAATTATAATATTGATTTTGAATTTAATTTTGAATTATATAAAGAGAATAATTGTTATTTATATATGTTAATAAAAGATAAGCAAAACTGATTTCAGTTAAGTTTATCTTTTTTCTTTTTATTTCATTATAATTGTATATAAGCTAGGGGGAATTATAATGGAACAAATAAAAACACAATATTATTTAGAAGATAAAGAATTTATAGAAATATCAATAAAATTTTTAGAATTTAGAAATAAACCAAGAGATTTAAAATGCTATTTGGGTTTAGTATCTTTTAATAAAAAATTAGAAATAAAATTTCTAGATTATATAGTTGATAATAGATTTTTTTTCTATGGAAATTTTTATTTATATGGGGTTAGAACAATATTAAATGATGAACAAAAAATAAATAATGTTTAATCAATTTGTAATAAACTAGCAGAATATGCTGTTAAAACTAATTCTATGATTGAATTTATAAGATATGGAAAACAAAGTGAAATATATACTTTATAAGATTATTTATATGCAAAGAAAATAAAATTAGAAAAATTGCAGATAGAAGAACTAACTGAAAAAGGAAAAACATTAGTGAGGTAATTATGGAATTAAGTGAAGTTATAAAAACTAGAAGAAGTATAAGAAAATTTAAAAGTGATGATGTTGCTAGAGAAATAATAGAAGATTTAATAAATTCTGCTAGACTTGCACCATCTGCTAAAAATAGGCAACCTTGGGAATTCTTAATTGTTAAAGAAAATATTAAAAATGAAATAGCAGATATAATGTTAGAACAAGAAAAGAAATCAAAAATTAGTTTGGAAAGAAAAATATACAATGCAAATAGTAGTGTTAAAACAACTGCATATATTATGAAAGAAGCACCTGTATTGATACTTGTATTTAGGCTAAAAGATGATAATTGGATTATAGGAGATTTATTATCAATAGGTGCTGCAATAGAACATATATGTTTAAGAGCGACAGATTTAGGATTAGGATCATTATGGATAAGAGATATTGTATATACGCGAGATAAAATTACAGAGTTTGTTAATAAAGATGATAAAGAGTTGATTTCTGCAATTTCAATAGGTTATTCGAATGAAAGTCCTAAACAAAGACCTAGAAAGCAATTAACTAAAGTATTGGAGTGGTATTGATATGGAAAATAAAGAAATATTAGAATTTTATAAACAAACAAGTATATTTACAGATTTAGGTTATTATAAAGATTTTGCTAAAAACTTGCCAAATGATATTGACAAAATATGTGTATTACAAAGAATGCAAATAATACATCCTATTGCATTTGATGAAAAAGATATTAGAAATAAATCAAATTGTTTCTGGGGAGATATGACAAAAGTACCTATAACAAGATTAGATTATGAAGAAGATTATTTTCCAACTGCTCAAAGTATGATAGCAGAGTTATTAAGAAAAAATCCTAATTATCATAAAAATAGAGAAGCAAAAGACAAAATACATATAACTTGTAGAGGACAAGCAATATTATTAGCGAGTATATTAAAAGCAAAAGGAATTCCAACAAGAGTTAGAAGTGGTTTTGCACCATATATACATTATGATGGTATAAATTATGACCATTGGATAACAGAATATTATGATGAAAACAAAGAAAGATGGATATTAGTTGACGCAGATGAACATTGTCCAGACCACGAAATGGGATTTGATATAAATGATATTCCAAGAGATAAATTTATTTTTGGTGCTGAAGCGTATTTGGGAATGAGAACAAATAAATATACAAGAGAGGAAATACATTATTCATCAAATCCAGCAACAATAGGAATGAAAGCAGCATTAAGAAGTTTATTTTACGATTTTCATTCATTGATGAATAACGAAATAATATTTCTTCACTTACCAAAATACATAAAAGAAAAAGATTTTAATTTATCAGAAGAAGAATATTTAGAATTAGATGAGTTAGCAAATTTAATGTTAAATCCAAATGATAATTTTGATAAATTAAAGTATATATGGCAAAACAATTTAAAATATAGAATATTATGTGGAGCACTAAATTCGTAATATAAAAAGACTATTTATTTTGAAGTGAATAGTCTTTAATTATCTAATTTCTTCTTATTAAATAACTCTCAATTATAAAATCTTTTAATAATATTTTTAAAGTTTTGCAAATTTTATAAATAATATAAGAATTAGGATTATCAACTTTATTAGTTGACATTGCTTTTAAAGTTGATTAGATATAGCGAATTGAAAGATGATATAAATATGAAAAATTGAAAGAATTGTTAAAAGATGATTTGAAATGTGAAATTATTACTAGAGAAGAATTTATGGATTATACAGCAAAAATAATAATAAATTAAAAACTTTAAAAAAGATATTTAAGAAATAAATAATAAAATGCTAAATTGTAATAATAGATTTAGTTATAAAAAATGGTTAGATAAAATTTAAAATATTAAAGTAGAAAAGTTATCAAAAAATTGTAGATGAAGTTGTATATATAGATAAAGATAGAAATATAAAAATAAAATTTAAGTGTAAGGGCGAATATTTTTGGTATTAAAAATAAAAAAGTTATTTACAATACTTGTCAAAACAAAATAAATATGGTATTATTTAATACAATTCTAATCAAAGGAGGTATTCTAAGTGAAATATACATATGAAGGTACACCTTCAAAAGAAATAATAAAAAATTACAAGAAAGAAAATGGAAAAATTATTGTTACATTTTTAGATAATTCTAAGTATGAAATGTCACTAACAGAAGAAAATGAAAGAAAGTTACTAGACATGATGTTAAAACAAGCAGAGGAATTTATACAAAATACACCTACTCATAATTATAAGGTTAATTTAAAAGCTAGTAGTGCGTTTGCTTTTATGTGTGGAATGACAATACCAATTTTTAATGAGTTACAGGATGATGTATCTTCCAAAGATCAATTTTTATTAAATTTTCTTGTGAAAGTGATAGGTATAACAGTAGTAGCAAATATTTTAATGGCTAAACATACATTTAACAAATTAAATTGCATAGAAAAATACAAAATATACCTAGAAGTAAGATCAAGACTAGAGAGAGTAGATAATCCTAACTTATATAATGGAATAAAAAGAGAAGAAAAACTTAATATAAATTCTTTAGATAATTATTCTTTAAAAGATCTTAAAAATATTAGAAGTAACTTAGAAAGATATGAGAATTTCTCATCATTCTCTTATGCTTCTAGTCAAGATAAAACATTATCTAAGAACAAAAAAAACAAAAAAAGGTTGACAAAATTATAAAAAAAGTATATTATTTATTAGTAATTTCGAAGTGGAATTACTATTTTTTTCGAAGAGGTAAAAAATGAATAAGAATTTAAGAGAAATAGAAAAATATGCTGAAATGTATAATATACCTATAATGCAGAAAAGTGGTATAAATTTTTTAACAAAATATATAAGGGAAAATAATGTTAGGAATATACTAGAAATAGGGTGTGCAATTGGATATTCTGCTATTCAAATGGCTTTAGTAAATGATAAAGTAAAAGTAACTACTATAGAAAGAGACAATGAAAGATATCTTCAAGCACTTAAGAACATTAAAGAGTTTGATTTAGAAAAAAGAATTACTTTAATATCAGGAGATGCTTTAGATATAGAGTTAGAAGATAAGTATGATTTAATTTTTATAGATGCTGCAAAAGCACAATATATTAAGTTTTTTCAAAAGTATTCTAAGAATTTAAAGAAAAATGGTGTAATTGTTTCTGACAATCTTGATTTTCATGGTTTAGTTAATCAAGAAGAACATATTGAGAGCAAGAATTTAAGACAATTAGTAGATAAGATAAGAGATTATATTGATTTTCTTAAAAGTAATACTGAGTTTACTACTAAATTTTATAAAGTAGGAGATGGAATTAGTGTTTCAACTAAGAATGAATAAGTATTCATTTTTTTTAAGAAATTGAATATTATATAAATAAATTTGCTATTGACAAACATTATAAAATAGCGTATTATTGACTAAGTTAAAATTTAAAAAGAGGTGATAAATTTATGGCAGAGAAGAAAGAAGTGTTTTTGACTGCTAAAGGTTTTACAGAAATAGAAAATGAATTAGATGAATTAAAAAGAGTAAAAAGACCTGCAATAATAAATGCAATTAAGGAAGCAAGAGCTTTAGGTGATTTATCTGAAAATGCAGAGTATCATTCAGCAAGAGAAGAACAAGCTGTTATAGAAGGTAGAATTCAAGAATTAGAATATATGATAGAGCATGCTGTTATAATAAGTGAAGAAGCTAGCGATACTGTAAAGATTGGATCTTCTGTAGTAATTAGATATGAAGGTGAAGATGATACTGAAGAATATAAAATAGTAGGTAGTACTGAAGCAGATCCATTTGAGAATAAGATTTCAAATGAATCTCCAATTGCAAAAGCATTATTAGGTAAGAAAAAAGGTACTTTAGTAACAGTTGAAAGCCCTAATGGGAAATATAATATAAATTTAGTAGAAATTAAGTAATGAATATATAATCATTTAAAATAATAAATGTTAGAGTTTATTATTTTTTATTTGATAAAAAACAAGATTTTTACTTGTAACAATATTTATTGTGTTATATAATCTAGTTATATTTATTGTGTTATATAATCTAGTTATAAAGATGGGTGAATTTATGTATAATATTGATAAATGTGAAAGAATAAAAAAACAAAAGAAAAAAGCAAAATTTTTAGCGTTGATTACAATTTTATCATTGATGTCTGGTTGTAAAGAAGATACTAATAATATTACTATAGAAGAAGAAAATTCAATTGTAAGTATGGAAGAAACTCAATCTAAGGATGATAATATTGAAGAAACTACACCTCAAACAGAAGAAGAAATAATTGATGGTCTTTATAAAGTGCCAACACCTTTTATAGAAGTTGCAGAAAACTTTGAACTTTCGCCACTTCGTTTACTAGAGCTTTGTTCATGGTATGGTATAAATATTGAAGGTCAAAAATATAAGTTTACAAATTATGATATTGCCTTTCTTACTGAAAGATATGAATACAGTGTAACTATACATTCTTTATCAGAAGAAACAGGAGTAGATGAAAGCAAAATTGTGAAGTTTTTTGAATCAATTGATGCTTTTGAAGATGATAATAGAGCTAGAATAAATCTTCTTGAAAAAGCTCTTTATAATTATTGGGATAATAAAATTGTTTCAATATATGACTTTGCTACTGCTGCAAATATTCCTATTGAAGATTGTTTAAATGAATGCATTAAATTAAATCCTGATTTTAATGTTGAAGAAGGGTATATAAATGGTGTTGATTTTATGATAGTTAAACATTCATTTGGTATTGGAGATGAAATTTTTGCATCACCTTTTAGAGAAGTTCAACCTGATAAAGATTCTCCTAGAATAACTTTATAAGTATAATTCAAAAAGCAATATTGCTTTTTTTTCTTTATTTTATTATAATATTAGTGGTTTTAAGGAGGAAATTATGTCAAAACAAGTTATTACAAAAAAAATTGAAAAAGATGCTTGGGATGCTGCTTTAAATAGTTCATTTGAAAAGAATGTTAAAAAAGTAAAAGTAGATGGTTTTAGAGATGGAAAGTGCCCAAGAAATATATTTGAAAAAAAATATGGAAAAGAGTCATTATATAATGATGCAATTGATGCATTACTTCCTAGTATTTATACAGAAGTATTAAAAGAAAGTAAGTTAGAACCAGTTGTACAACCTGCAATAGATATTAAAAATATAGATGAAAATGGTGTAGAAATAGAATTTACAATAATAACTGCTCCAGTAGCAAATGTTAAAAAATACAAAGGTTTAAAAGTAAAAAGAGAAAAAGTAGAAGTTAGTGAAAAAGAAATAAAAGATGAAATTCAAAGATTAAGAGAGCAATATGCTGAAATAGAAATAAAAGAAGGAAAAATAAAAAAAGGAGATACTGCTGTAATCGACTTTGAAGGCTTTAAAGATGGTGTAGCGTTTGCTGGTGGTAAGGGTGAAAATTACCCACTTGAAATTGGTAGTGATACATTTATTCCAGGATTTGAAGATGCTTTAATTGGTCTTAAATCTGGTGATAAAAAAGATGTTGAACTTACATTCCCAGAAGATTATCCAAGTGAAGAGTTAAAAGGACAAAAAGTAGTATTCAAAGTTACTGTACACGAAGTAAAAACTAGAAAATTACCTGAAATAAATGAAGAATTATTCGATGATTTAGGACTTACTGATGTACATTCAAAAGAAGACTTTGAAAAGCATGTTAAAGAAGATATAGAAAAAAGAAAAGAACAAAATGCTGAAAATAAACTAATAGAAGAATTACTTGAGAAAGTAGCAAAAGAAACAGAAATAGAAATAGATGAAGAAATAGTACATGAAGAAGTACATCGTATGTTACATTCTTATGATGAAAGATTAAGAATGCAAGGTTTATCATTAGATCAATATTTATCATTTGCTAAAAAGACTATTGAAGACTTAGAAAATGAATCGAAAGATGAAGCTAAAAAGAATATCACATATAGATATATGCTTGAAGAAATTGCTAATAAAGAAAATATAATAGTTACTTTAGAAGAAGTAGATGAAGAAATAGATAGACTTGCACAATTATATCAAATGACTAAAGAAGAATTAGTAAAAGCATTTGGTAGTAAAGATATGGTTCAATATGATTTAAAGATGAGAAGAACTATGGAGTTCTTAAAAGAAAACAATTAAAAACACATATTTTGTGTTTTTTGTTTTTTAATAATTACCAAAAAATTCTTTTATTTTTATTATAAAATCAATAGACAAATAAAAGAAAATATGTATAATAAGTATTGTTTTTTTAGGAGGCATGCTTATGGTTAAAACAAATTTACCAGTAATAGTACTTAAAGATGCTGTATTATTACCATATTGTGAATTTAGATTAGATTTAAGTACTGCTTTTGAGAAACATATTCTTGAGGTTTCTGAAAAGTATCATGACTCCCATATTCTTATTGTAAATCAAAAAAATCCTCTTGAAGAAAGTGTTGATATTAAAGATCTATCTAAAATAGCAACTGTAGCAAAAGTAATTATGAAGATGCAGATAGGTAAGAATACTAGAATTATATTAGAGGGAATAAATAGAGTAAATGTTTTAGAATATAAGGAATATCCTAATGAAAATGATATGTTAGATGCCCTTATAACTTCTACTACGCAATTTGCGATGTCGCCTGTTGATGAAAAAGCATTAGTAAGAAAATTGTTACGTAGAGTTGAATCTTATGTTGCTAAAGTACCAAGTATGAGTAATAGTGTTTTAGCACAAATTTCTGATGTTAATAGTATTTCTAAAGTAAGTGATATTGTTGCAAATTTTCTTCCTATTGAATTTGATAGAAAAAGAGAATATTTAGAAACTATAAATCCTTATAAAAGAGTTATAATGCTATTTGAAGATATTAAGACAGAAGAAGAAATAATTGAACTTGATAAAAAGATAGATATTAAATTGAAAAAAGTATTAGATGATAGTCAAAAAGAATTTATTTTAAGAGAAAAGATAAGGCTAATAAGAGAAGAATTAGGAGATATTAGTTTAAAAGAAAATGATATAAATATATTAAAAGAGAAAATAGAAAAGATAAAGTGTCCTATTAACATAAAGGAAAAGTTATGTAGTGAATTAAAAAAATATGAGCTAATGAACGCTAATTCACCAGAAGTTGGAGTAATAAGAAATTATATAGAACTTATGATTTCGCTTCCTTGGGATAATACGACAAAAGAGAATAAAGATTTAAAATTAGCAAGAAAAAAGTTAGATTCTACTCATCATGGACTTATTAAAGTAAAAGAAAGAATAATAGAATATCTTGCTGTAAAACAACTAAGTGATGATTTAACTTCTCCAATTATATGTTTAGTTGGGCCTCCTGGTGTAGGTAAAACTACTTTAGCAAAATCTATTGCTGACTGTACAAATAGAAATTTCGTAAAAATTTCTGTAGGTGGTATAAATGATGAAGCTGAAATTATTGGACATAGAAGAACATATATAGGTGCTAATCCTGGAAGAATAATTACAGCACTTAAAAAAGCTAAAAGCAATAATCCAGTATTTTTAATAGATGAAGTTGATAAGATGACAAAGGATATAAAAGGTGATCCTGCAAGCACTTTACTTGAAGTTTTAGATAAAGAACAAAATAAACACTTTGTAGATAGTTATGTAGAAGAAGAATTTGATCTATCTAATGTAATGTTTATATTAACAGCAAACAACATCTATCAAATACCTGAAGCATTAAGAGATAGATTAGAAATTATAGAATTAAGTGGATACACTGAACTTGAGAAATTAGATATTGCTAAAAAACATTTAATAAAAAGACTAATTGTAGAACATGGTCTTTCTAATAAAAACGTATCGTTTTCAGATAATGCTATTTTAAGTATAATTAGAAATTATACAAAAGAAGCAGGAGTAAGAAATTTAGAAAGAGAAATTGCAAGAGTATTGAGAAAAATATCTACTAATATAGTAAATAATGAAGATATTAAGAAAAAATACTCTATTACAGATAAAAATATAGAATTATATCTTGGAAATAAAAAGTATATAGTTGATAAAAATGATAAGAAATTGCCATCAGGTGTTGTAAATGGACTAGGATATACAGAGTATGGAGGAACTTTACTTCCTATCGAAGTTACTTTTTATAAAGGAAAAGGTAATTTAATTTTAACTGGTTCTTTAGGAGAAGTAATGCAAGAAAGTGCTAAAATTGCACTAAGTTATATTAAGGCAAATTATGAGTTATTTAATATAGATTATGATTTATTACTAGATAGTGATATACATATACATGTACCAGAAGGTGGTGTTCCTAAAGATGGTCCAAGTGCAGGAATTACACTTGTAACAGCAATTATAAGTGCATTTACTAATAGAGAAGTAGAAAACAAAATAGGTATGACAGGGGAAGTAACATTAAAAGGTGATATACTTCCTATTGGAGGACTTAAAGAAAAATGTATAGGAGCATATAGAAGTGGAATAGATACGATTATATTGCCATGTAAAAATAAAAAAGATTTAGAAGAAATACCAACAGAAGTAAAAGATAATATAAAATTTATCTTTGTAAATAATTATAAAGAAGTATATAATGCAATATACAATAAATAAGTTATTTAGGAGATGTAATTGTAGGAATGAATCTTATTCATTATTTTGGATTAGTTTCTTCTGGTCTGGTATTATGGTTAATAATAGGAATATTGTTACTAGTAAAATCAGGAAATAGAAAAGAATTTAATATTTTATATTTTACATTTATGATATCAATGTTAATAGCATATTATTTGTTTTCAGAATTAATTGTTAAATATCTTTATATAAAAATAATTCTATTTTGGATTATAATGCTAATGTGCTCAATAATATTGGGTAATATTATTTTTAATAAAAGACATACAAAATTAATTAGGAATCTTTATATAATTATTTCAATTATTTTAATAATATATGACGCAATTATTATCAATGGCATACAGATGGAAGTTGTAATAACAGAAATGTTGTTATCATTGATTACTTTAACTTTAATAAAT
>CALVQZ010000095.1 GCA_944358275.1 uncultured Bacilli bacterium | reverse complement strand
CTATACATTTCTGTAGGTGCTACTTGTTGAAATAATTCTGGCCTATATTCTATATAATTATCTATTTTATTTACAGAATATTTATATATATTACTTCCTTTTAGCACTATTTCATTATGTTTAGTCTTTTTTGTTGTAATATATTTTTTATTATTGCCAGTTACTATTCCAAGTGCAAACTTAGCATTATTTAAAAGATATTTAGTATTTTTTATATTTTCAATATGTTTAATACAATCATACTCATCATCATTTATATTTAAAGAAAATATATTTTCATTTAACTCTCTAGGTTTTTTTATAATAAATGAATTGTTTTTTGTAATAATTTTACATCCAATATTTTGTTTTAAATTATCTTTTTTTAATCCTAAAATAATTGAAGGACATAATACACCAGTAAATGCATTTCCAATATAGCAAACAAATTTAAATGAACAATTATCAAGCAATATTTTCCTTATAACACTATGAGTTGCTACATTCATAAATGCTTCTGGTAAAACATAAGCAATATACCCATTTTCGCCTACAAGTGATAAACTTAATTCTAAAAACAAATCATATGATTCCATTCCTTTTTTTGCAGTTTTATACTTTTTTGATAAATATAATATTTGTTCATCTTTAAAATCATATCCCCAAGGGGGATTACCTAATACTATAGAAAACTTTTTATCAAATGTTTTTTTTAATGCATCATTGCATATGATATGATTTTCTAATTCTTTCTTAGTTAAAGATGAATCTAACAAAAATAAATTTATACGAGTAATTAAGACACTTATTTCATCAATATCTTGACCATAAATCATTCTAGCATTTATTCCTCTATTTAATAATCCAATAAGAAAATTCCCAGTACCACAACATGGATCTAATATTGTTTTTCCATTTAAATCATCACATTCAAATAATGAATCTAACAATGTATTAACTATTTTCTCTGGAGTGTAGTACGCTCCTGTTTGTTTTCTTTTGCTTAAATCTCTCAATGAAATATATGCAAAACCCAAAGTATCATCAGTCTTTTGAAACTCTAACTTTTTATCAAGTGCTATAGAAATCTTATTATAATCTACGATGCTAATATCACAATTAGTCAACTCATCAATTAGTGCTTTAAATGTCTTGTTATTTTTTAATCCAATATCTTTATAAATTTTTTTTGCAAAATTTGCAATAATTATTCTTAGTTCACTTTCATTTATATTATCACAAGTATTTAATATTTCTTCTATCACTAAACGATTATGTTCATTTTTTATATAATCTTTATATAATATATTTCCAGTTAAACTTTTTTTATTTCTTCTACTTTTTAATCTAGAATCATTACCACTTTTAATGTCTTCGATAATATTATCAATATAATTTTTATCAAAAGTATCTTTTCCTTTAATAGTTTTAAGTTTACCCAAACGAATCCAATTTCTTGCTGTTGCTGTTGAAATTGAAAACATTTCACACACTTCTTTAAAAGTAAGTTCTTTACTTGTTTTATTAACTTTTCTAATTGTTGAAATTTGTTTTTTCTTTCTTGCATCAACAGGCTTTTTTGCTTCTTTTGGTATTAACCAGACGCCACTTACCATAGTAGCACCACTAATTCTACCCTGTTCACAAAGAGTTTGTACTCTTCTTTTAGAAACATTAAACTTAATTGAAGCATCAGAAACAGACATATACATTGTTATCACCTACTACATACTTTAATGATTAAATTATAGTCTTTTAAACGAACAATGTCAATGTCATTAATTTACTTTTATAACTTCCTTATGTATTTAACTCTAGTTACAACAAAATGTGAAGATAAAAATGAAAAACTTCATATGGTAAAACAATTCTATCAGTATACAACAAGAAATATAAATTTAGGAAATGATTATAGAATTCTTATAAAAAGTCGTAATATTAGAAAAAGTAATTCTAAAGAACAAAATGACTGCAAAAATAATTATGCAAAAAGAAAATAATGGTATATTCAATTTAAATGTGTGAATACAAATACCATTATTTTTATTATTTACTATAATTATCAGTCAAATTCATCAATTCTTCTTGTAATTCTGAAAAAGAAGAATAACATTTTTTAATAGCGTTATTTTTTCTTAGATTTAATAGATACATATCCTAATTCTTCTTTCCTTATTGTAGTTAAATAACTAGCCCAATGTGCAGTTACTAAACAAGATAATTCTGAAGCAACGATATATTCTAACATTACAACTTTCCCTCTTTCTAAATTGACAATTATTTCAATTTACAATACAATTATAAATGTCGTGTGTAACACTCGGTCAATATTTTTTTTGTTTTTTTGATGAGTGTAATAGATAAAATATATTATGAGGTGCTTAATGGTTAAAGAAAAAATGTTATATTCAATGAAAGATGCTTGTGAAAAAACAGGACTAACTTATGATACTTTAAAATTTTATTGTAATGAAGGATTAGTTCCAAATGTAAAAAGAAATAAAAATAACTATAGGATATTTGATGAAAAAGATATTGCTTGGATTAACAGTTTATCATGTCTAAAAAAATGTGGTATGAGTATTACTGAAATGAAAGAATATGTTAATTTATGTTTAGAAGGTGAATCATCAATTAAAGAAAGAAAAATAATTTCAAACAAAAAATTAAAAGAATTAGAATATAAAATGAAAGAAGTTAAAAATAGTATAGACTATATACATTGGAAACAAGGTTTTTATGATGATGTTTTAAGTGGTAAAATTAAGTATTATAGTAATTTAACTAACACAAAAAGTGATGATTAAGTTCATCACTTTTAAATTTTAAATATTTTTTTCTTCCTTTAAACTTAGAACTGATATACTTTCAACATGCCGTGTTCGTTAATTATGAATAGTTGCTTTTTATATGTTTGGGTATAACTGACTACTACATAATAAACACTCTTAATGGTTGAATATTTATTATGTATAATTACTTTTTCACACATTCCTCTGCAATCTTATTAATTTTATGAATTGAATTTAAATATTCCTTTTCAATTGGGCTTAGTTCTTTTATTTGATATTTTTCATACTCTGATTTTGCTTTTTCTACTGCTTTTTTATGGCTAACACTACCGGCAGTTTTTAAAACATTTGTTTCTAAAGAGTTTAGTATTTTATCTAACTGATTAATATAGTCTTTCATTCTCATTGGTTTGTGTTTCATTGCTTGAAATTCTGCAAAGTCAAAATACCCTGATACTAAATTATTTAACATCATTAATTCTTCTTCAGTTAAATAATTTTTAGCAATTTCTATATCATTAATGCTTGGCAATTCACCTTTAAAATTGGTAAGACCCATAAATGGCTTATTTGAATCAGCTCTATTATATATTATTTCAGCCGCTGTATTTCCATGAGCAGCATAATGAAATTTATTTTGTACTATTTTGAAAAATTTTATTGTTTCTTCTGCTTTAGGATTATAATCAATAGCAGTTGCATATAAATCAAGCACTTGTCTGTATAATACCTTCTCAGATGACCTTATATCTTTAATACGATTTAAAAGTTCATAAAAATATTTTCCACCACCGAGATTTTTAAGTCTTTCATCATCCATTGTGAAGCCTTTGATAATATATTCCTTAATTCTTTCAGTAGCCCACTTTCTAAAACGAACACCCTCTAAAGACTTAACACGATATCCAACACTAATTACAACATCTAGATTATAATAATCTACAAAATGAGTTTGCGTTTTTCCTTCAATTGCACCATGCTTAGTGGTTGTTGCAAAATTTGCAACAACCTTTTCTCTTTCTAATTCCCCTTCTTCAAACACATGTCTTATATGCCTAGATATAACTGACTTATCCCTTCCAAATAATTTTGACATTTGTTCTAAAGACAGCCAAACTGTTTCATTTTCTAAATTTATATCTAATTTGATATCGCCACCTTTTGATTCATATATTACTAATTCTGAATTGTTTTTTTCTACAATTTTATTTTTCATACAAAACCTCCTTTGTTATTTTCGTAGTGTGCAATGTTTTTCACACTACCAAAACAATTATTTTACTATTTTCTCTCCATTAAACAAATTGTTTCAACGTGATGAGTATTGGGAAATAAATCAAATAATTTAATGCTTTTTAATACATATTTATCTTTTAAATAATTTATATCTCTTGCTAAAGTAGTCGAATTACAAGATACATATATTATCCTTTTTGAATTTATCTTTAATATATTTTCTACTGCCTTTTTATTTAAACCTATTCTAGGTGGATCTACTATTAAAGTATCAACATCTTTTATATTATCTAAATTATCTTCTACTTTACCACTTATAAAAGAAATATTATCTACATTATTTATTCTTACATTCTCTTTAGCATCTATCACTGCATCATCAATAATCTCAATTCCAAGTACATTTTTAACTTTATCACTAACATATATTCCAATGCCACCACTACCACAATATAAATCTAAAACTCTTTCATCTTTATTTAGTAATTCTTTAATATAATCATATAATTTTATAGTCATATTTGTATTCTTTTGAAAAAATGCACTAGATGATACTTTATACATATAATTATTTAAATTTATACTTATCTTTTTTATACCTAAAATATGTTTATTGTTAATATATAAAGAATCAAAATTAACAATATTTTTAAATTCATCTATTAGTTTAAAATTACTTGATTCAATATTTATAAGTATTTCATTATAAGCTTTAATACTTATTCTATCTATATTATTATCTTTATATTTATTTATAAATTTAATTATTTCTTTTAGTGTTTTATTTATCTTTTCGTTAGATATAATACACTTATCAATATTAACAATTTTATTAGTATGATATTCATAAAAACCTATATTATCATCTTTTATAGATAATGTTATATGATTTCTATAATTAAATTGCTTATCATATACAATATCTATATCATCTATATTTATATTTGAAATATGTTTTAAATTATTTATAACTTTATCTTTTTTAAATAGAAGTTGTGAAAAATATTTTTGATGCATTATATTACATCCTCCACACTTAAAATAATACTTACATTTTGGTTCTTGTCTTTCTTTAGATTTTTCTTTTATTTTTACTAATTTTCCTTCATCATATTTTTTATTTTCTTTTGTTATTTCATAAGTTACTAATTCATCTTTTAATGAAAATGGTATAAATACTATTTTATTATTATTTTTTGCTATACCAATTCCTTCATTATTTTGATTTATTATTTTAGATGTTTTAAACATTTTTTCACCGCCAAATTTATTATAGCATATTTATTATATTTATTGTTAATAATAAAAATGGTGGTATTTATGATAGAACAAATTAAAAAAAGAACAGGAAATAGTAAAGACTTAGTAATAAGAGAATTAGATATTTGTAATGAGAAGATTTCGCTTCTTTTTTTTGAAACGCTTTGTGATACGAAAAATATAAATGATTTTGTTCTTGAGTATTTAAGTTATTTAAAAGCAAATAAGAAGATTATTTTAAATATAAAAGATTATTTAAAAAAATATGTTCCTACTTATAAAATTATAGAAGTTAAAACTTGTGATGATGTTTTAAAATATCTTTTTTTAGGGTTTGCAATTTTAGTTGTTAATAATAAATATTATGCGATGGAATTTAGAAGAATTTTAGATAGTGGCATAATGAAAGCTGAAAATGAAAAAACGATTAAAGGACCAAGAGATTCATTTACTGAAAATTATCAAACTAACATTGGGCTTATTAGAAAAAGAATTAGAAGTGAAAATTTATGGTTAAAAGAAGTTACTGTAGGTAGGTTAAGTAATACTAGAGTTGGTATATTGTATGCGAATAATGTTGCTAATAATAAGTTAGTAGATAAAGTAGTAAAAGAAATAGAAAAAATTGATATAGATACTATTCCAGATAGCAACTATATTTATGAATATATTAGTAAAAATAAAAGTTTATTTCCTAATGTTATATCTACAGAAAGACCTGATTTAGCATCGTATAAAATATCAAATGGTAAAATTGCAATTGTAGTCGATAACTCCCCTTTTGTTATATTACTTCCTTCATTTTTTATAGAGTTTTTTCATACGATGGACGATTACTTTCAAAACAGTATTAACTCTACTTACATGAGAATTATAAGAATTATAGCATTTTGTATTACTGTAATGCTTCCTGCTTTTTATATTGCTTTAATTACGTATAATCATGAAATATTAACTCCAAACTTAGTTGTAAATTTTGCAATGCAAAAAGAAGGTGTTCCTTTTCCAACTATTTTAGAAGCAATACTTATGAATATTACATTTGAAATTTTAAGAGAAACAGATATAAGAGCACCCTCTGCACTTGGTAGTGCATTATCTATAGTAGGAGCACTCGTATTAGGAGATGCAGCTGTACAAGCGGGTTTAGTTAGTCCTATAATGGTTATTGTAATTGCAATTACTGCTATTAGTGAACTTATATTTTCAGTAAATGATATATCTAATGCAGTTAAAATATGGAGACTAATATTTATTGCTTTTGCAAGTATTGGGGGAATGTTAGGAGTATTTATAGCACTTATTCTACTAGTATCTGAATTAAGTAGTATAAATTCTTTTGGGCTTCCATATATGTATCCTTCTACTCCTTTAGATATAAAAGATCAAGGAAATGATATACTTATTACTAAAAAATATAAGATGCAGTTTAGAAATAAACTAACAGCAAGAAAAAATACTAAAAGAGGTGTACTATGAAATTACTAATATTATTTTTACTAATATTTTTAACATCAGGATGTGCTGATTATAGAGAATTATCTGATATGGCAATGGTTTCTAATATTGCAATAACTAAAGAAGATGATAACTATAGAATAATCGTACAAGTTTTAGATTCTAAATCTAGTTCAGGGGATAAACAAAATGCTAGTCCAAGTGTAATTTTATATGAAAATTCGGGTAAGACATTACATGAAACATTTAGAAATGTCACTTTAGAATCACCTAAAAAACTATATGTAGGACATGTAGATACTGTTATAGTTAGTAAAGATTTACTAAAAGATGGTGCAAGTGAATTTATAGATTTTATTTTAAGAGATCCAGAATTTGAAAAAAGTTTTAACCTACTTACGACTGATGATGATATAGATGAAGTTATGAATATTATTCCTCCGTTAGTATCTATTCCATCAGAAGATGTATCATCTAGTATAGAAATATCTTCTAAAATACAAGGAATGGTAGATAATGTAAATTTTGATGAATTCGTATCTAATATATTAGTAGAAGGAATAGATCCTGTATTACCATCTATTTATATAAAAGAAATGAAATCATATAATGAAGAAGTTAATCCTGAAAAAAGATTAGTATTAGATAAAAGATTAAATGTATTTAAAGATGATAAATATATATCATATATAAGTGAGGATGCTTCTTTAGGATTTAATTTATTAAATAATAATATAACTTCTCCTATCATATCGTTTAAATGTGATAAGGACAAATATGGAAGTATCGAAGTTGTAGATAGTAAGGCATCTTTTTCATATGATAAAGATAAAAATAAAATTAATATCAAGATAGATTTACAAGGTGTTTTATCCGAACTAAATTGTAATATAGATATATCTAAAGATGAAGGAGTAAAAAAAATAGAAGATAAATTAGAAGAAAAAATTAAAAATTCTATAAAAAAGACAATAGAAGAAGAAAAGATGACTAAAAGTGACTTTTTAGGTATTGGAAAATACTTATATCAAAATGATTATAATTACTACGAAAAAGTAAAAGATGATATGGATGAGATTATACAAAATATCAGTAGTGATATAAAAGTAAAAGTTACATATAGTCATAAAGCATCTATAAAAAAAGGAGATGAAAAACATTGATAAAAAAGTACAATAATGAAAAAATAGACCCATTACAATATATGGTATTAGTCATATTCACATTAAGAAGTTTTTATAATGGAATTGGTATTCAAAATATACTTAAAATTAGCAAATATGATACTTGGATTAGTATTTTACTAGGAATTATAATTGGCTTTTTACCTATTCTTATAGTAATGTATTTAAATAAAAAAAATACTAATCTATTTGATATACTAAAATCTAAAATAGTAAAATTTATAATTATGCTTTTTCTTTGTTTTTCATTTATAACTTTATTACACGATTTTATTAGTTTTTCTAACCTCAAATATTTATTTGAAACATCAAACTTAATAATCGCACTACTTTTTATATTACCTTCTTTATATATTGTAAATAAAGGAATAGAAAAAATAGGTAGATCAGCACTATTTATGTTTTATATAAGCGTTTTTCTATTTTTTATAATATGCATCTCTCTTATACAATTTATAGATTTTAATAATTTAAAACCAATCTTAAAAGATGGATTTATACCAATTTTAAAATCAAGTATACACTTTATTTCATATTCATTAGCACCAATACTTTTTCTATCAATAATTCCAAAAGAAGAAAAAAATTACAAAGAATATAATAAAAAAATACTAATTGGATATATAATATCTTCTTTTTCTATATTTATTATAATATTTTATATAACTACAGTATTTAATTATCAATATGCTTCTCTTTTTAACTATCCAACATACTTCTTATTTAAAAAAATAGAATATAAATTCTTATCTAATATAGAAAATATACTATCCCTTTTCTTTATCATAGATTATTTTTATACAATATTTGTATATATGTACTTAATTAAATATTATTTAGAAAAAGAGTTTAAAATTAAAGATAAATTATTAAATATAACCTATTTATTTATAATTGGAATAATCGTATATATTTCAGTATTCGTATATAAAAATATAAATGTAGTACATTTTGTAGCAAATAAATTACTATTCTATATACTTTTATTGTTTATTTTATTATTTGTTATATTTGTACCTATACTTATAAAAAAAGATAATAAAAATGAAGATAAATTATAAAATCTTCATTTTTTAATTATAAATAATGATAATTAAATCTTATCTTGTTCTTGTTTGAGTTTTA
>CALVQZ010000094.1 GCA_944358275.1 uncultured Bacilli bacterium | reverse complement strand
ATATTGTAAAAAAAATAAAAGAGTTAGAAAATAAGAGAGATAATTCAAAGGAACAAATAGAAAAACTTCCTGATTATACAAAAACAATAAAAGAATTTTTAAATATAAATAATCCAAGTAGAGATTTATTGTTTGCTTTGATAGATAGAATTGAAATAGATAAAGATAGAAATATAGAAATTACATATAAGTTTAATCTTATAGATGAAGATAAATATGAATACGATAAATAATTATTTTTTTTAATTCTCTTGCTACGTATTTTTTGTGACCGAGGTGGTACCGGTGCTGAAGTAATCTATGCCCTTAGAAATAGTGACACTCTTTCTAAACTTATTTTAGAAGAGATTGCAAAAGAAGGACAAAGTATAAGAAAATGGTATCAAAGAAGATTACCTTCTAATCCTGCTAAAGATTATTATTTTATTCATAGACAAACAGGTATGACTGAACCTGTGCTGATAGAATATGGCTTTGTCGATAATCCAACTGATGCTAATTTTATAAAAAATAATTGGCAAGATTTGGCAGAAGCAGTCGTAAGAGCAGTTGCAACTTATGTAGGGGCATCATACGATGATATTGATGAAAATTATATTTATGTTGTTCAAAGAGGAGATAGTCTATATTCAATTGCAAAAAAATATAATGTTAGTTTAGAGGCATTAAAATCTGCTAACAACTTACAAAGTAACTTGATAAGCATTGGCCAAAAATTAGTCATTCCAGGATTTACTGATTCAGCTAGTTCTAATATCAATTATGTAGTACAAAAAGGAGATAGTCTTTATTCAATTGCATCTAAATATGATACGACTGTAAATGATATTAAGGCATTGAATAATCTAAGTTCTAACATATTAAATATTGGTCAAATTTTAAAAATTCCATATGAAGAAAGTGTTGATATAGAGCCTGAGGAAGGCGCACCTACTAATACTTACGTAGTTCAATATGGTGATACATTGTATAAAATTGCATCTGATAATAATATAAGTGCTGATGAACTAATAAATCTAAATAATTTAACTGATTATGAACTTTATGTAGGGCAAATACTTAAATTACCAACACTAGCAGGAGAAGAAATTATAGGGGAAAATGAGTATGTAGTACAAAAAGGTGACAATTTATATGCAATAGCTAGAAAGAATGGAACTACTGTTGATGAGTTAAAGCGTCTTAATAATTTAATTACAAATGAATTACAAATAGGCCAAGTTTTAAAAATATCAAATGGTGTAACTGATTCAGGTACTACAACTGGACTTACATATACAGTACAAAGAGGAGATAACCTATATGCAATAGCTAGAAAGTATAATACAACAGTAAGTGAACTTAAGCGAATAAACAATCTTTCTTCTAATTTGTTAAACATTGGACAAAAACTAAAGATACCTAGTTAATGTGTATCTTTTTTATAATATTTTAATAAAAGAATTTTATTCATATGAAAACTTCTAGAAAAATCTCTACACTCTAGGTAATTTTTGAATAAAATATAATACTAAAGTCGATATGCTATATGACGATAAGTTTAAAGGTAATATTTTAGAAGATACTTATAAACAATTATCAGTAAAAACAAAATTATTATTAAATCAATCTAAATATAGGATAGAAGAATTGCAAGTTGTGGATAAAAATAATAAAGAAACTATAAAACAATGAAAAACTATGAAGATAAAATTCAAAAATATAAAGATACAATGGAATATTATATGATAATTACTTCTAAAATGAAAGAAGATGAAAAAGAGTTAATAAATAGATATCATGGGTTCTTTAGAATAGAAGATTTATTTAGAATAATGAAAAGTGATTTAGAAGATAGATTTGTATTTGTATGGATGGAAACATATTAGAGCACATTTTTTCATATGCCTTATAGTTTTAACAATTATTAGAATTATACAATACAAAGTTCTTAAATTTTAAAACAAATCTACCTTAAATGTAGATGGATGGGAACAAGGAATAACAGCAAATAGTTTGAAACAAACATTAAAAGAATTCTAAGTAGATAGAATCAATGATGAATATATTTTTAAAATATCAGAAATAAATGAGAATATCAAAAATATATTAAATGCACTTAATATTGATTTTGATTTTAATTATACTTTCAGAGAAATAAAATCATTGAGAAAAAAAGATAAATGATGATTTTTGCTTTATTAAGTGTGGAGGTCGGGAAGTAAAATTATATAAAATGTAGAATAAAATGCTAAAATATCTCCGATAAAATGTACAAAAACTCTCCGATTGAAAACTAAAAATATCTACGATTTAAAATTGACTGTTATTTATATGAGTGATATAATAATTTTGAGAAGCGATAATCATATATGAAAATTGAAAATTACAAAACTAGAATCGTTGATGAAAAAATTGATAAATATTTAAAATTATTTGGTGCTATATGTATTGAGGGGCCAAAATATTGTGGTAAAACCTGGGCAGGAAGAAGACATGCTAATAGTGAAACTTTACTTCATACATCTACTGGTGAAAAATCAAATGAAGTTGAACTAGCTAAAATATTTCCAAAAATTATTTTAGAAGGTGAAAAACCAAAATTAATTGATGAGTGGCAAGAAGCGACTAATCTTTGGGATGAAATAAGAACAGATGTTGATAAAAGCGGATTAAAAGGTCAATATATATTAACAGGTTCATCAACTCCTAATAGAAAAGGTATAAATCATGGCGGTGCTGGAAGATTTGGAAAAATTCATCTTAGAACAATGTCGTTATATGAATCTGGAGACTCAAGTGGATTAGTTTCTTTAAAAGATATATGTTATGGAAAAGATATTGCTGTTAATACTGGAGAAGTCGATATAAGAAACTTAGCGAATTTAATAATAAGAGGTGGATTTCCAGGTTATATAAACTATTCTGCTGATGAGGCAAGAACAGCAGTTAAAGAATATATTGACTTAATTATAGATGATGATATGTATAGATTAGATGGCATAAATAGAGATAAACATAAAATGAAATTACTTTTAAAATCACTAGCAAGAAATGAAAGTACTACTGTTACTAATACAACTTTAAAAAATGACATTAAAGAAATTGATAATGAAGATATAGATAAAGATACACTGGCAGGTTATTTGAATGTCTTAGACAAATTATACTTATTAGATAATGATGAACCTTATTCAACTAATATTAGGTCATCTGTTAGGGTTAAGCAGTCAAAAAAAAGACATTTTGCTGATCCGTCCATTGTTTGTGCATTACTTAATTTAACTGAAGAAAAATTGATTGAAGATTTAGAAACATTTGGATTGCTTTTTGAAGCAATGGTAGAAAGAGATTTAAAAGTTTATGCAGATTCATTTAATGCAAAAAACTTTCATTATCAAGATTATTTAAATCGTGAAATAGATCATGTAATAGAACTAGATAATGGTAATTGGTGTTGCTTTGAAATAAAATTAGGCGCAAAATCTATAGATGATGCTGCTAAAAATTTAATTCAAATAAGAGATTCAATACTTGTTGATAATGGAAAAGCACCTTCTACTTTGTGCGTAATATGTGGATTATCAAATGCTGCATATAAAAGACCAGATGGTGTATATGTTGTTCCAATAACTGCGTTAAAAAATTAAAAGAAGGTAATAATCTGAAAAAATATTGATAGTTTTTATGGCTATGTATGCCTTGAAGACGAGCTTCAATCGTGGCGGAAAGGAATGATGTTTAAAATGAAAAAGAATATGGAGAATTAACATTGCTATTGATGTATTTAACATTATGGGATGAAGAAGATATATTTATAATGAAAATAGAAATATGTTTTTAAAATCAATTATTAAAAATTGTTGAAAAGGTTATGATTTTGATATATTAAATAAATTAACTGAGGAAGGTTATTTATATCTTTAAAAGCATAGAAATGAATTAGTGGCTTTAACTAAAGTTTTAGAACAGTTAGTTCGAGATTTAATAAATATTTATAAAAAATAATTTGAAGTGAGGTAAAAAATGAATGAAGTATTAACTTTTAGAATTGGAATAGAAGGGTTAGGAGAAAAAATATGGAGAGAAATTGAGATACCTGCTAGAAGGACAGTTGCCGATTTAGCATACACGATATTAGCGTCATTTAATTCTCTTGCATATCATTTATACGATATTACTTATAGAAAAAAAGTATATGATTGTTGGGTGTGTATAGAAGATGATCATAGTTTTGTGCCACCAATTAATGCAGTCATAACAAAACTGAGTGATTTAAATCTGAAAAAAAACGATGTTATGAAAATGGAATATGACACTGGTTCGACTACAACTTTTAAAATTACATATTTGAGTTCTAGAAAATTAAATAGTTATAGGGAGCAGGCGTTATATCCAATCGTTATAAACGGTGAAGGTTTAGGTATGCTTGATGATATGTGTGATTTTGAATTAAAAGAAATTGTAGATGACATTGATAAATTAGGATTTTCAAATCATTATTTTACACCTGGATATGAGACTAGTAAAAAATATGATTATAGAAAATATAATATAAAAAAGGATAATAAAGAATTAAAAGGTAAAATATTAGCAATTAAAAATGGTTATGAAGTTGAGGAATAGTATGGATAAGTTAATAAAGATGCTATTTGAAAATAAAACTTCTCAGGAAGTATCTAATATGCTAGTTAATCTTAATTGTTTTCAACTCAATAGCAAATCCCACATAAAAAAATATAATAAGTTAAGAAAATTACATAGTGAAATTTTGAATAGCATGCAAAATTATATCTTAAGCGGGAAATATGATGTAAGAAGGTATGATGATGTTGTTTGTAGGGAGTTAGAAAGTATTATAGGTAGTTTTGATATTGATTTTGATTTAAATAATAATGATGATATAAGTGTTTTTCTTGAATTATTTATTTATGATAATCATCCTAATATTAAATCAATAACTGATATTTACTTAAAAAATAATAAATTTAAAAATTTTGAAAAAATAAAAATGTTAAAATGTATGAAAGATTCTTATGTTGGTTTATTCAAAGTAATAGCAGTTGATAGAAATGATGGATACGTAACATATCAAGATGTTTTTACAAAGAAAAAATTTAAAATAGTAGATATAGCAATGAGTAGTACTTTGCGTGTTGATAAAAAAAGAGAAATATATACATACAATAGGATTATTACAGTAGATGATATATCTTTTGCAACAGGAATACATTGTAATTTTTCATCAGAATCCAAATTACTAATGAAATTTATAAATTCACATAATTATAAAAAATGTTCAAATTTTGTAAGATGCTTACTTCTTTATGATATTTATAAAAATGATAGTAGTATAATATTAAAATATAATCATAAATATGGATATAAATAGTTTTGAAGTAAAAAAGATAGGAATTGAGAAAAGATATATTATGAATCAAGAAGAAAAATTTATGCGGCAAATTGAAGAAAATATTGAAACATTATCATTAGAAAAAATGAAATCATTGGTAATTGAACTAAGCAAGGTAATTCCTAGTTCTTTTCGCCAACATTTATTATGTATAATTAAAAATTTGAATAATAATCTTGTCGAAGATAACGATGTGTTAGATAAAATGAAAGAAGAGATATGTTCTGATTTTAAAGAAATTTAAAACGGAAATATATGCTTAAGATGTTATTCATATGAGACAGGAGTATATAGTTATTATGATGCAGACTTAGATTTTGAATATTTGATAACAAGAGAATTAAATGAAATTTTAAACAAAACATATAATTATATAAAAGATGCCGTTTGGCATAAAAAATATTCTGATGTAATAGAGATATTTGATTTACTTTTATTTACAGAATATGTATGTGAAGAAGTAGGTAATCCAGAGTATGATGATTTCGATGAAGTTTATGATTCTTTTAAAAGAAATCTAAATGACTTTAAAGATTTATTAGACTTTGATTTTAATGAACTATTATTATATGCAATATATTCAGTAATAATAAATAATCATTATAATAATAAAAATGAGAAAATATTTAATTATATAAAATATAGAACTATAAACATAATGCAAGTTAAAAATATAGGAATCGAAGAAATAAAAAATTTTGATAAATTCTATGATGAATGGATAAAATTTTTAGATAACAAAAAATAAAATAAAAATTACTAATGGCTACTAAGCTCATGAGGTAGTGCCGATGCTTAAGTAGTCTATCCCCTGAAACAGTGCGCTCTTTCTAAACTTATTTTAGAAGAGATTTAAAAAGAAGGATAAAATATAAGAAAATGGTATCAAAGAAGATTACCTTCTAATCTAGCTAAAGATTGTTATTTTATTTATCAACAAATAGGTATGACTGAACTTGTGCTGATAGAATGTGTCTTTATGGATAACCCAAATGATGTTATTTTTATATAAAATAATTGGTAATATTTGGTAAAATCATTTGTAAAAGCAGTTGCAACTTATGTAGGGGCATTATACGATGATATTGATGAAAATTATATTTATGTTGTTTAAAGAGGAGATAGTCTATATTTAATTGCATCTAAATATGATACGACTGTAATGATATTAGGGCATTGGATTATCTAAATTTTATATTGGACAAACACTAAAGATATCTAGTTAGTGTGTACTTTTTTGCAGTAAAAAAATGTGCTTTATTCACATTTCTATTTTCCTTTTTAATGCAATTTTTCACATACACCACTGTTAGGCTCATAAAAACAATGATTCTTATATCTACCTGCTAAGTTTTGATTATATAAAGTACTTTTGCACGCAGTGTTTTGTGTTGGGGCATAAAACCATAATGAATTTGTTGCTGGATGAAAGTATTCACCTCTTAATACTCTTTCAGCTAGTTGTTTTTGTTTAGTTGTTGGCGAACTAAAGAATAACGGACTATCTTTACCAGAAAAACCCCCTGGTGTTTGATATATCATATCTGATATTGTGTGTATGTCTTTAAAGTCTAAGCAATCAGATATAATCCTATTAACACCTACATTTCCCACCATAAGCATTCCTAAATTGCCTTCCCCAACTGCTTCAGCACGCATTAGTCTTGCAAGTAATTCTAATTCTTTTGTGTTATATTTTATAAGCATTTAAATCACCTATAAAATTATATATATATATTTGACAAAATATGATTATTCTTATAAAATAACTGATGAATTGAGGGGATGTTTTATGCAAAAAAATAATAGAAAAAAGGTAATTATTTATCTTTCAGCAATGCTAATTCTTTTAAATTTATTTAATATTAAAAATAAAAAAATAAATAAAGATAAACAACTTACTTCTAGTGATGTACATTCATTTGAATATTCTTATGGAAAGGGTAATGTATATTTTTGTAATTCTCTTGATGCTATAGCTGAACTTAAAGAAACAATTCAAGAATCAGATGTTATCGTAGTTGATCAAAGTGATTGCAATGACCCTAATATGAAAGTTATTTCATCATATAAAATTACAAATATAGAAGATATGAAGAAAATAATAAAAATAATAAAAGAATTTTGTAATAGTAATGTATCTTGTTGGAATAGAAGTGTTGAATCGATGGAAAATGAATGGATTATTCATAATTTGTGCTCAAATTTTCATATAAAAAGAAGTAGTACAGATGATGTTGATTTTAATAATGCAGATGAAGATTTTTATAATTCTAAGATTATTGGAAAAATGTTAGGAAATTAGTTTAATCTATTGCCTACGGCGTAGAAAAGTGTTATAATTTTCGCATAGGGGATTAGTTAAATGGTATAATAATGGTCTCCAAAACCTTTGTTGTTTGATGACTTAATGCCATTTGACCCTTGAATTTATTAGCATTTGTTAAATTTATAGTTATTATTGTTGGCACCGTTGGTGGCAAAATGTTAAATTTATAACAAATTAAATCAATATAAAACGATATGAAACTTGTTAAAAAGATGAGTTTTATGATATAATTATTTTGCTCTTAAAG
>CALVQZ010000093.1 GCA_944358275.1 uncultured Bacilli bacterium | reverse complement strand
AATTATTGCCTCACCCTTTGATTTAACAAGTTCTGCACATATAGTATAAATTTGTTCTTGATTTAATTTTGTTTCAACAATATCAGTAACTGTCTTTTTTAAATCAACCACTTCCGATTTTTTATGTTCTTTATAACTTTTAAAATACTCATCAAATGTATTATATTTATCATAATTTTCTTCAAAATATTTACCAAATACCCAAACTTTTGAAAGTAAGTCAGCCGAAAATATTTCTAATATTTCTTTAACTTTATCTTTATATGGAAATATTTTCTCTTTAAAATAATTTAGAAATACTATATTTTTTTCATTATCATCTATTGGAGAACACTTTTTATTTTTAAATATATCTCTAATATACATCATTCCTAGTGAATGAAATGTTGTAACTCTAGCAGGTATTTCAAAATCAATAGTAATTCTTTTTTCTAATTCTTCAGTTGCTTTCTTTGTAAAACTCATTACAGCAATCTTTCTTGGGTTAACTTTTTTTATATCCACTAAATATTTTACTTTTGATGCCATAGTTGTAGTTTTTCCAGTTCCCGCACCAGCAATAATAAGTGAATAATCTTCATCTGCTATTATTGCTTTTATTTGCTCTTTATCTAAATGAATTTCATCATCAATTCCTTTATACATATTTTCAAAATAATCTTTGTATTTCTCATACTCTTTTTCAATTATATAATCATTATATTGTTCCAAATTAAAATCACTTGGTATAATTTCTTTATAATTTTCTTTTATATTTTCAAACAAGTATTTAGATATATATTTTTGATTATTTATCTTTTCTATAAATAACTCCTTCATACAACCACCTATTTAATAACCTACTATCAACTTTATTATACAAAACGAACACTATTATTTCAATAAAAAATAAAAAAAGACCATTGATTAACAACAGTCTAATTTGCTTTTTTAAATACTAAGAGTTTACTTAATACATAATTAGTAACAAGTACTACAACTTGTAATATTATTTTAGAAATCATATCATTTATGTGCATAATATCTACAAATAATATCATAAGAACTATTTCTAAACCTAAGCTAAATAATCTACAACTTACAAATTTAGCCATTTCTTTTATAATATTTTCTTCTTTACTTTCAAATACAAATGCTCTATTTGTAAAATATGCAAATGTAACAGCAAGAATCCAAGAAATAATTGAAAGAATAATATAATTCTTAATTATAAATCTAAATAACCAATAACTACCTATACTCACTATTGTAGTTAAAATGCCTACAATAACATAATTTACTAATTCTTTATATTTTTTATACAATGCATTTATTTTATCATTAAAACAAACATATACGATAATCATTAAAATTAAACATACAACCATTGCAATATTTAATACTAACATATTATCTAAATAAAACTTTAATAATAAATCTTTCATATCTATGACTTTTTCCTTCTTCCTTTAAACAAATTTAAGTATATAATAGGTAAAAATATCATATATCCTAAAATAGATACAACCATTCCCTCTAAAAGATATGGTGAAGTATACATAATCTTTATATCGTGATAGCCTTCATTTATTTCAAAGCCAATGAACCCTTCACCTACATTTTCATAATCAGTTACTTTATCATCTACATATATAGTAAATCCATCTTCTTCATAAGGAATAGATAACATAAAATATCCATTTTCAGATACATTAACACTTCCTACTATTTGATCACCATAAGTCAATTCTTTATCGATTATAAACTCATCTACTGAATCAACAAAGTCAGTTATATAATCATAATCTAATGAATAAACACTTATATTTGAAATAACATATTTGCCTTCACTAAACTCTACATTTAACTCATCTATAGCATCATTTGAAGAAATTACATACTCAAAAGTATAATTTTTATTATGATAAGTCCATCCACGACAAGATAGTGTATTTTTTACATCATTTATAGTAATTGAAGTATCGCCAATTTTACAAGTTTCAGAATATTCCATATCAAATGTAATAAATAATAACTTATTCTTATATGACTTAGATAATTTTAAAAGAACACTACTATCTTCTTTACTTTCAATTATATATTTACCATCTTCTTCTTTTATATCTAAATTATCATAAGCCGCTTCATATCCAATATCTTCTAAAACAACTTTATTTTCATATTCAAAAGAAATATCTTCATCTACTATTATATTAGTAACAAGTGCATATGCTTTTTCAGGATAATCCAATGAATCAAAATCTTTCTTACTCATAATTTTAGTACTTGCATACCCAATAGGCAGTACATTCTCATTCACATACACATTACTATTTTCAATATTTTTATATCCAATAGGCACACCCTTATCAGTAATCATATATTTAGTAGCTGTATATGTATTAAACAAAATATTTTTTGTAGGCATTATCGCAGTAGCAATCCTATTTTCCATTTCATTACCTATACCATTAGTAGCCAAATTATAATAATTTTGGTTTTCTAAAGATGAATAAACAGAAGGAAGATAATAATCAATATCAACTACTCTATTTATATTTTTCATACCCATAATATCATTACCAACCCTATAAACATTCTCATCACTATCTATAATAGGATTAAGTATATCATAATTATAAGTATTATGTTGTAACTCAATATCTTCTTTAGTAACTAGTCTATCACTATAATTATTTATAAGACAAGATACAAGTGCGAAAAAACACATCGTATACATAATCAAATTTTTATTTTTCTTCTTAAATGCTAATAACAAAATACAAAGAGTAAGAATAATTTCTATAATAAAGGAATAATCACCATTACAAATATAAGAAATTATTTCTATTATAGTAACTAAAATTACTGCAATTATAAACTTTTTACCTTCTTTAAAATTAAGTTTACTAAAGAATAAAGTAATCATCAATATTGCAATTGGCAAAAGTGGTATTAAAACTTTACCCCTAACATACATAAATCCACTTAATAGATATATTATAATTGGAAACAAAATTATTGCTATAAAAACAGTAGATAAAAATTTATAATTTTTATTTTTTGTAAAATATCCAAAAACTATTGCAATTATAAATATTGATGTAACTCCAATAGTATACGATCCAAATAAAATCTCAGTTAAATCAATTTTAGGCACAAATAAACTTAATGTATCTATAGATGAAGTTATATCTGCTCTACCTCTTAAAAGTGCATAAAATGTTGGAAGTATTAAAACACCTGACATCATAACACCAAGTAAAAGTGTTAATGCAAATTTAACCCCGTCTTTAATAAACGATTTAAAAGTTATATTCTTCTTCACTTCTAAATATTTATAAATACCATATAGAACAATCCCAACAATCGCACCAACAGAATAATAATAACTACTCATAATAATTAAAAATACACTTATTATAAGTAATGTTCTCTTATTCTTCTCAAAATATTTATCGACACCAATAAGTGCCATAATTAAAAATGGCATGTAAGATATAAACATTATATGTCTATGAGTATGATAAATTAGTGGTCCTGCAAATAAAAATAATAAACTTCCAATAAATACATATTTCCTATCAAATCTACAACTAAGCCAATAATACGAAAGAATAACACTCAAAATAACCACAACTATAAGTGCAACCTCTATATAATTAACCATATTTACAAATGGCAATAAGTATGAAAATAAAACTATAGGGCTTAAAAGGACATAATAAGAAAAATTATATATATTCTCACCAGCACCTATATTAAATGCAAAACTAGGAAACATATCTTTCGTACTATAAAATAAATTTCTAAAGTACTCAGGAAAAATCCAATGTTGAGAATCCCAATCCACTATTGAACCATTAACATAATCAAATCCCACATTAGAAAATACTATCAATAAAAATACAATTATCAAAAATAAAATATTTATAATATCTTTATTATTAAACTTCTTCATAAGCGCCTCCAATCTAATTATATCACAGATTACTAAAAATAAAAAAAATTACATGCTTTTATAAATACTCTTTTCGAAAATATACATTATGTGGTATAATTCTTAAAGGAGTTGATGTAGTATGAATTTTATTAAAAACTTCTATAAAAAATATAAAAGTTTAATATACATGACATTGTCATTTTTAATTTTAGATTTAGTTTTAAGATATTTTACAAGAAGTATCAATTTTTATGGTATACATAGATTAGCACCAAATTTATTTACCATAACTTGGATATTTTTTATGATAGGAATAATTACAGCATTCAAAAAAAGCATATCAAGAATATTGTATATTCTAAGCATCTCAATATGCCTAATAATGTTTTTAGTTCATTCAATATATTATGCATATTTTAAAAACTTCTTTGATTTTTCATCTTTGCAATTTGCAGGTGAAGCAAGTACATATTTAGTTGATGCGATTAAAAATAGTCCTACATGGATATTTATAACTGCATTTATAACAATTACTCTTGCATTTTTTGCTGTTAGATATATACCTAAAGAAAAGAAAAAAACTAATTTCAAACAAATACTGATAGTTTTCGTTATAAGCATTGCTTTACATACAATTGCACCATTTACTTTAGGTAAAGCTGTGACAACTTGGGATGCATGGAGAAAACCAAGAAATGTTTATAATGTATTTAATGATAACAATAGAAGTATGCAAGTTTCAGGATTTTACGAATATAACTTTAGAAATTTCTATGTAAATTATTTAAAGAAAGAAGAAGATACTAAAGATGAAGATAATGAACTATTAAAAGAAAAGTTTAGTGAAACGACAACTGAATATAAAAACGAATACACAGGATTATTTAAAGATAAAAATGTAATCTTTGTACAACTTGAAAGTATTGATGAATTTTTAGTGACAGAAGAAATAATGCCAACATTATATAGTTTAAAAAACAACTCAATAAACTTTAACAATCACTTTTCATTTGTTAGTGGAGGAGGCTCTACATTTAATTCAGAATATATGGTAAATACAGGATATACAACACCAATAACACTTAATAAAGGTGCATATACATTTAGTAAAAATGACTATTCGTATTCACTACCTAATCTATTAAAAAAAGCAGGATATACAGTTAATGCATTTCATATGAACACGCCTGAGTATTACTCAAGAAATGTAAATTATAAAAGTTTTGGGTATGACTCATTTAATAGTCTAAAACTACTAGATGATGGAAAATATTATACAGATAACTCATTTTGGCTAGATACTGAGTTAATAAAAAATCCTACATTTAATGAACTTATATTCAATAAAGAACAAAAATTTGCAAGTTATATCATAACTTATTCAGCACATATGCCATTTCAAGCAAACAAAGGAGTATGTAGTTTACTTGTAGAAGATAAAGAAGAAGAATTAACAGAATTTGAATGTTTAAAACTGCAAGCAAAAGAAACTGATGATATGCTTAAATTATTACTAGAAAACCTAGAAGAAAAAGAGTTAATAGATAATACTATATTAGTACTTTTTGCAGATCATTACCTATATACATTAAATGATAAAACACTTCTAGATGAATATAAAACAACTGAAAATAATCTTATAAACCATACTACATGGATGATATGGAGTAATGATATGAAAAAGAAAAATGTAAAAGATGTTACATCACAATTAAACATATTACCAACAGTAGCAAATTTGCTTGGACTTGAATATCATCCAAATTACTACTTAATGGAAGATGCATTAGGTGATGATTACGAAGGATTAGTATTCTTTAGTGATTATTCATGGTATGATGGTAATGTTTATGTAGATAATGGAGTAGTTACAAATAATGGTAAAATCAGTGAAGAAGAACTAAATAGAAAAAATAATTTAGTAAATAATTTAGTAAAGATTAACGACGCAGTTTTAACTACAAACTATTTTAAAAACTTAAAATAAATCACTTCGATTGAAGTGATTTTATTCTACCATCTTCCAGGTTGTCTTGGTGGTCTTCCTTGTGGCATTCCATAGTATGGTCTTGGTGGATAATAATAATTTGGTCTATAAAAATATGGTGATAATAAGTCTCCTATTAAACCGCCTAAAAGAAATGGTCCAACAAATCCTCCACCAATTAGTCTATCATCTGCATTTTGATATCCTGTGTAATAATTCATAACTTTCTCCTTTCATAATATAATATGATACACATTACTTAAGGTTAAAAAATAAAAAAAGAAATCTATATATAGTTAGATAATTATATAGTTAGATAATTAGACTTCTCTTTTTGCTTGTGTTATCTTGTTTGAGTTCTACTTTTATTTTTGTTTTTTAGTCTCATATATTGTAGAATCAATATTGGATTATTTGTATAGATTTCACCACCAATATATTCTAAATTTCTTAAATTAGTTACTTTGGAATTTTCAAAATCTACATATCCTCCTATATATTCTAAATTTCCTAAATCAGTTATCTGAGAATAACCAAAATAAGCCTTTCCTCCTACATATCGCAATTTACCTAAATCGGTTACTTTGGAATATCTAAAATCTGCATTTCCTCTTATATATTCTAAATTTCCTAAATCAGTTACTTTGGAACAACTAAAATTTACATATCCTCCTATATGTTGCAAATTACCTAAATCAGTTACTTTGGAATTTTTAAAATAAGCATCGCCTACTATATATTCTAAATTTCCTAAAGCGGTTACTTGGGAATCTCCAAGCCAGAGATTTCCGAATATAATTTTATATGGACAGATTGTGATATCCGTGTCAGCAAAATCAACGTCACATGAT
>CALVQZ010000092.1 GCA_944358275.1 uncultured Bacilli bacterium | reverse complement strand
CGTTATATTGCCTTTTAATGCACTTTGACAACGGATATAACATATTCTATTTATCACTCTAAAAAAGAAATTTTGCAAGAGTTTTTTTGATTTTTTCTAAAAATTACGGTATTTTCTGTCGTTTATTTAAAATGTGCATTTTCATCACTCCTTTCAAAGTTAGTTTTTTGACAATGAGATCCCTATAAACTCATAAAAAAAAGAATGAACTTAATCATTCTCTTCACAATACTGTTTTAAATCTACCCACATTTTAACTATACAACTTTTTTTTATTTTTTGAAGATGTGTTCTTGAAATACCAATTATCTCTGCTATATCTTCTTCTGATTTATGAATTAAAAATGTATTTATTAAATAAACAACCTCATCATTAGTTAATTTATAACTAACTTTCATAATAGAATAATAAATATCAGTAGTTAGCATTTGTTTATCAATATATCTTTGAACTGCATTTTCTATTTGACTTGTAGTAGATCTTTGTGTAAAACTTTCTTTATACTCATAACTTGGAGAAATACTTACACTTTCTTCTAATGGAAAATCATATAAGTACCTAGCTGATTTAAAAGAGGAAAACAACTTTTCAAGTTTTTCTTTATTACTAATAATATCATATTGCTTACAAATATAATCATCTAGTAGTTCATTATATTGCTCATTTTTAGTAGCATTATCTTGTATAGCATTACCGACATTAAGTAATTGATTAAGAGTAACAACATTGTTCATTATAATTCCTCCTTTCATCAAAAAAGAGATTTTGAGGGCATAAAAGTCCACTACAAAATCTCTTGTAATTTTAAATTATTATTCATTTTCCCTAATTCTTGTATAGTATTCGCAATGAATATTATATTGTTTATAATATTATTCATAAACCAAGCACCCCACAAATTGCCCTCTATTTTAATGAATAAATAAGCATTTGTCAATATATTTGGGAAAATTTGGTAAAACAAAAATGAGTAATCCCTCCTCTTTGAGAATTAACTCATTTTACTACATTATACATCTTGACAAGTTTTTTACAATAAACTAAATCAACATTTTTTCGCTTTTTTTAGTTTTTGTTTTGTATTCAAATTGTTTTTGTTTTGTATTTGATTTGTAAACTAACTATAACTTTCAATAAGTTTTTCAATAGAAGAAATCTTTTTATTAGAAATAATATATTCTAATATTTTATAATATATATGAGCAAAAAACTTATTCTTAAATCTTTTTGTTAAAAGATTTCCTGCTACACTTTTAGTATCATCAACTGATATAAACACTTCATAATAGTTTTGCTTTTCTACAAATTTTTCATAAACATATAAAGTATAGATATCTTTATAAACAATTTTGCTATTAATAGTCTTAGGATCAAACTTCTTATCCGAATCATCAGAATACTGTTTTAATCTTTTAGAAATAAATCTATAAGTATATTCATTACGAACAAGTATTTTTTCTACTTTATTTTTATTAGCATACTGATTATGAATACCTTTTGCACAAGAATACAATATTTCAATAGCTAAAGCTTGATCTCTTATATCCCCCTTACAATCTATATTATTTAAAAAGTTATCTAAAAATCTTTCTCTTGATAATTCATTATAACCTAAAAATTCTTTCTTTTCTTTTTCTGAATACATATCTCCTAAATGAATTTCTTTAAATGGCTCTTTATCTATTAATGGATTATTAAAGAAATATATATCAAAATGTTCTAGTCCCCCTACTTTTTCTTCATCATCAGTTCTATCACTAATTTCTTTTGATTGATAACTATGTACTTGAATATTTAGTAAATGTCCTATTTCAATATTTATTCTTTCATGTCTTATTCTACCATTACTTTTATAAAAGTCTTTTGTTTCTATCCAAGATCTTCTTGATACACCATTATGAATTAAATTTAAAGTTGCAGTAGTAATAGTAAAACCTTCCTTATTATAAAAACTTAATAATCCGTGATAATCTTTTTCTCCATACTTTTTGAAAGTAGGATTTTCATTCTCCTCATAATAATCTGGTATTTCTTGATTTTTAAATAATCTTTTATAATCTTCAATACTTAAAACATTCATTTCATCATTTGGAGTAAATACTTTAGAATATACATCTCCATCAACTATCTTCTTATTACCACCAAGTGAATCATTTATTTTAATAAAATCACTTAATAAATCAATAAAATGGTATCCACTATGAAAAAGTTTTCCGTAACCATATTTGTATGGATGATTTTCTTTTCCTAAATCATGTGGCATTTCCCAAGCACCATCAGAGTGAAATATATCTATGTTAGTTATAGGCATTTTATATTTATTAACTACATCTGTTAGAACATCTTTTATTTTTTCATATCCCCTGTGATATTGCCTTTGGCACATTACCTTACAAGTACCTTTTGATTTTTTTGCAAGATCCAATATCTCATAATATTGTTTTCTTACCTTTTCAATACTATGTAGGGAGGTCATATTCTTGGCAACTGTTATAGGTTTATCAGTTAAAACATTCATATTATTTTTTAAAGCAAATTCTAAATACATAAAATGGGCTTTTGGCTCTGTTGAAATAATTAAATGAGTAATTTCTAATGTTTTACAAACTGCTAAAAGATTGCTAGATACATCTTCAGGAAGATGCTCATCATCTTTATATTTATCAGACAATGTAAATATTTTAGTTTTCTTAAAACCATTTTCATCTAAATATTTTCTTATATTATCTTTTTCAGATTCTAAATCTACAACAAGTTCTAAATTAACTTTTTTCTTTTTAAAGTAATGCAGATATATTCTCTTTGCATGAGGACCAATTCCTATTAAAGCAATATTTTTCATACCAATATATCCCCCTTTTGATGAGATATATTATAATGCTAAAGTTAAATATTTCATAACACAAAAAAAATAAGTGCTATGCAAAATTGCACAGCACTCTATTTACAATGATTTATATAATATCTTAATATCTCATAATCTCTTCTTACAATGAATTTGGTATGATATACATTTTCATATTTTGATGCAATCAATTTATCTTCGGAATCTTTTATTAATTTCATAGCATCTTCAATATTTAACCATAAAAGTTTAGCTCCTTCATCAATTTCCTTTTGAGTAAAATGAAATTCTTTAGTATCTTTAATTACATGGGCAACATATACATAAGATGTTTGTTTGAAATTGTCGTGTGATTTTAATTCTTCAAAAGTACCTAGACAATCATCTATTTCTACAATACAACCTGCTTCTTCTAATACTTCTCTTTTAAATGCTTTAGTCGGATCTTCATCTTCTTCTATTCCACCACCAACTAATTTATACTCATTTTTTAAAGTTTTATTTAAAATAGCAATTTTATTATCTTGATTAAAAACAATTCCTCTTGCACCAAATCGGTGTCTAGGATTATCAAAAGGAACAATATCTAAACCAAAATCTTCATCAGTTAATTTGTTAATACATTTCATAATTTAAAATACCTCCAAATATAATTTATTTTTTCAGTAATCTTTTAGAATTTAAATTAATAGTTAGTGCTTCAAGATTATCTATTGGTCTTATATCCAAGCCAAATGCTACTTGGAGAGCATAAATAATTCCTGCATGAGTAATAACTAGAATCCTTTTATCATAATATTTTTCTCTTAAAAAATCTATGAATTCTTGTACTCTACTCGAAATTTCTTGTATAGACTCGCCATTAGGTGGTGTTAGATGAAGTTGATTAAGAGATTTTAATTTTTCAACTGTAATTGGTGTGTTTTGCCAATCGCCTAAATTTCTCTCAATAATCCGATCATCACATACAAGTGGTAAATCAGGAACTAAAATTCTTGATGTTTGCAAAGTTCTTATTAATGGAGATGAAAAGCAAATATCATAAAGACTTGAATCAAAATTTTTAGCTTTTTCCCTAGTTCGCATTATACCATCTTTACTTAAACTACAATTTAATCTTCCCTGAAATACACCTAAATGATTAAATTCACTTTCTGCATGTCTTAAAAAAGTCAACTCCATTTTCATTCTCCTAACATAAACCATTATACACCAAAAAAGACAGATTTAAAATAACTGTCCTTGTATTTGTTATAATTTTATCAATAATTTATGTCTATCTTAAAACAATATTCACAAAATCTTTTGCTACATGATTAATTGTTTTTTTAGGATAAATAATACCAATGGCATTTATAGGCATTTTTTCTTTTAATTCAATTTTAACTAAATCATATTCTTCTATTTCATCTTCTATAAAGTATCCGATAAAATCATTTTTCTTTATAAAATCTGCCATAAGTTTTGAATCAGGCATTTGATATTTTGGATCTAACTCAACATCATTTATTTGTAATATTTCATCTAACATTTGCCTTCTTCTAGAACTACCTGAAATAACTAAATCATAATTAGTTAAATCTTTTAAACTTTTAATTTTATTTTTTATGTTTTCATAATAGGATTTAGAACAAGCAAAGCAAGTATTATATTGGGTAATAGGTTTCACTTCTAAATCTAACCTTTCACTATAATTTATATTTGGTAAGTAATCAATTAATACATCTATTTTATGATTAATTAGATAATCATTTAAGTTAGAGGCATTATCAATTTTAATATTTATTTTTGCTTTTGGATATAATTTAATAAAATCAGAAAGATAATCAGATAATATGAAATCCGCAATATTTCTTGTAGTTCCAACAGTTAAAATTACATCTAAATTAGAGGATAATTCATCAGCACTAAAAACTTCAATACTATTAAAAAACTTATCTAATTTATTATATATTCTTTCGCCATCAAGTGTTAGTTCAAAACCTTTATTATTTGTTTTTAATAATTTTAAATCCAAAATGTTTTCTAATTGTTGAACACTTCTACTTAAACTAGACTGTGAAATACTATGTTTTCTACCTGCCTCTGAATAACTTTTTTCTTTAGCAGAAATATAAAAATCATAATAATAATTAAAATTGCCTCTTAAATCATTAAGTTCAAACATCAATAACCACCCCTGAAATTGTTTTATATACTACTATAAAAAAAGATAAAAGTCAATAGTTGCTATGCAATTTTGCATATCAACTATAACATATCTGTTAATTTTATATTTTCAATTTCAATTAAATTATTATTATCATCAAACTCTAATTTGAATAATTCAGGACATCCCCAATTACCATCGAACACTAATTTATTATTAAAATATATTTCAATTATCTTTTTATCTTCATTTAGCTTAATTTCACACCATTTTTTTAACATAGTAGATATGGCAGTTGCATGAGATATAATTGCTATTGTTTTATTTTTATTACCATTTAATATTTCAGATAATACTTCATTCATTCTTTTAGAAACTTCATTTGCCGATTCTCCATTTGGGAGTTTATAGTCCCAATTTCTAAATTGATCTTCAAAGAAATTTGATGGCAATTCTGACATATCATTAACGCCAAATTTTCTTTCTCCTAATCTTTCATCTACATTTAGAACAATATTATTCTTTTCTGCTATATATTTTGCTGTCGCCATTGCTCTTACATAATGAGATGAATAAAGAACATCAACTTTTGATAATTCAGAACAATTACTCATTTCTTTTGCATATTTTTCTCCATCTACACTTAACGGATTTTTCTCATTTCTTATTTGTTCTATTTCATCTACATTATATTCTCCAAGTAATTTTCTAAATGGTTGGGAATGCCTTGAAATAAATATTGTAGTCATTATGAATCTACCCCCCTAAATTAATTGTTCATACACATTTTTAATTTGTTCTTCTGGTATTTTTAAATCTCTTAAAATAGAATAAGCATATTCAATACTCATATTAGTAAAAGAATTTTCCTTATTTAAAATTTTGCTAATTATTTGTTGCTTTTCAAGCTCTTTTACATTATCTTGATTTTCTAATATTATCTTATTATTTAATTCTTTTAATTTTTCTATCATTTACTCATACCTACACTTTCTGAAATATTTGGTACTCTAGGATCATCTTTTTCAATATATTCAAGCATACCACTACTAAACATTCCTTGTAATTGTTCTTGTGTAATTTGAGTTAATTGCATATTTGGTTGAAAATAATAATAAAGATTAGATTCTGGGAATTCATCAAAACTTTGTGGATTAAGAGATATAATTGCACTTGCCATTGCTACTTTTTCAATATCATCAGGTTGATTATTTCTTACAACTGAAATACCAATATTATTTTTTCTTTCATCATCGGTAAATAATACTTTTCTTAATTGTAAAAGATATGATAATGAATCAATACCGACCATTTTTTTAGAATTAACTTTATCTACTAAAATGGATAATTTTTCATTCAACCCAATACTTTTTAAATTATCTGTTGATTTGGAATATTCATATAATAATTCTTCTAATGTTTCAGTATGCTCAACTTTTGAAATATCGTCCAATTTTTGTTCCTGTTCAACAATCATTCTATACATTTTTGTAATTGTATCTCTAAATTCTTGCTGTGTTTGTTGATTTCGATTTTTACATGTTAATCCAACTAATTTTTGATTTAATTTTGCTTGCATCATATCCCCATGTAATATTGAAGTTACAGAATCTGCTTGGACTAAATATTTACCACTTCTAAACTCTAAATTAGCATGACCTTCACCATAAGAATCCTCAAACATATTTTTATAATCACTTTTAAAATTTATTCCTAATTCATTTAATAATTTTGAATACATAAGATTAAATTCAAAACAAACAACCTTATTATTTTCAGGTGTTATCGTTGAAACATACTCAACATTTTTATGTTTAATAGTAGCAACACCTTTTTGATTAACTGCATAATATTCATCATCGTATGTTAACACCTTACACATTTTTATATAAATATAAAATGCTTTTTCTAAATCAGTTGCTTCATTTGGCATACCACTAATTATTTCGTGTTTTAGTCTTTCATCTAATTTTACTTCCTTATATTTTGTATCTAATGTTTCTAATAATTTATCTAATGATTGTAAATCAATTTTTTGTAATGAATGAATATCATTATATCTATTTATTATATTTTGTGGAAATGAATACTTATCAAAAAAATGATTTGCACCTAAACACTTAAATGCAGCATATATAAAGTGTTCTTTTGGTATTCCGTCATATACTTTTATTTCTTCATTACCACATAATTCATCAAAATCTTGCTCAGACATTGTCATTATAGTCATTAACCTATCAACAGGGATAGTATAATCATTATTATCTATTGTTACATTATAACTTTTTTCATAGAAATCGCTTTTAAATTTTTCAAATGAAGAAAACTGTTTTAAATTTTCAAATCTTGCAATTTGTTCTTGTGTTAATTCTAATTTTTTTTCACTAATTAATTTATTTATTCCATTAATTATAGTGGACTTATTGTAATAAATATTTCCTGCTGTATCTCCACCAATAATATAACTAACTGAAAAATTACGGATTTCGTCTTTAAAAAATCTGCATGCATAATCATAATATTTTTCATCAGTTAAAATTTTTGTTAAAAATTCTATAATAACAGAATCCTTACCAACATCAATTTCTTCTCCATTTTTCATTGCTTCAACCACTTCTTGATGTTCAAATATAGTTGTTTCAGCCATCTTTCTCAAATAAGGAAATTTTTCAAATAATTGTTCTAATTCTATATTATCCATAACAACCTCACTATTCTATCTACTTTTACCAATAGTTGGTGCATCTTCCCATTCAATTTCTGGAAAATCAAAACTATCATAAGAACTATAATCTTGAGTAGTTTCTTGTTGTTGTACCTGTTCTTGTAATTCTTCCTGTTGTGTAATACTTAATTCTACACTATCCAATCTTGCTTTTGTTTTTTCAAGTGCTTTCTTATATCCTTCCTTTAATTTCTCAATAGTTTCAGGACTTAATGTTCTTTCATAATTTTTATTTAATCTTACGGCTTGCTTTTCTACATCAAAACAACCTACTATAAACTTCGGATCTAAATAATTTGTTGTTTTGCCATCTGGTTGTAATTCTTGAATATAAAATGCACCAAACATTTCCCCATCTCTATCAGAACGATCTCCCATGCTATTTATATATTCTGTTGGCATTCTAGCAATAATTATTTTTTTTGAATCTTGATGTTGCCAATTATTAAATTGTTTTTTCAAATCTTCTATACTAGGTTCTGGTAAACCCAATTCCTTATACTGCTCTTTTAATTCAGGAGTTGGTGTACTTAAACCTATTGTAGTGAAGTATAAAGAATTGTCCTTTGTTCTTAATCCCTCACTAAATATAGAATCAACAACCTCATCGGAATTACCCATTCTTCCTGTACCATGTCCATAGCACATATAACCTGGTTCGGATAATATTGGTTCTAATTGTTCCAATGTAACATAGGTTTCTTCTTTTTCAGTTGGTATAGAAACAGTTTCTTGTTTTTTGTAATTTGGGGAATAGAATCTATACTCTCCATCAACAAATTCATATCTCCAATTTGCATATTGTGGATTACTATGTATTCTCGCTACCTCATTCACATCTTTTGTGACAATAAAATCTTGTTGTTGTGTCATATCATTTTGAGGTCTTGGTAATAATGAACTCATTTGTGAAAATACTTGACTATAAGAAATATTAGCTAAATCAATATTATCTAAAACTGTACTATCTAATCTTGCTACTCTCAATTGCTTAAATGTATCAGCAAATTCTGCAATATTAGGAATAACTTTCTTTAATTCATCTAAAAATATTATTGCTCCCTCATCATCTCTTGTTTTATATTGAATATAACTAGAACATAAATCAACCAATGTATCATAAATATCCTCTTTTGATTTTCCAGATAAATTAAACTCCTGATTTATTTTATTTTTTATTCTTGTTCTTTTTTCATCTTCTACAAATTGTGTTTGTTCCTGACTTACTTTAACAGAATATTCAAAATAACTAAATAACTCTTTTTCATCATCCCTGACAATTTCTTTTCCTGCATTTACTACACTTTTGCATAGTGTAGGACTACCATGAAAATACAAATTATTTTGGGATGCAATGCCTTTATTGCTCGCCCAATAGTCTTTTAAACTTACTTGATTGTTTTTCATATATTCTGTTAACATTTGAATTAATAATTTTTCTGACATACTCGTATGCTGTTGAGATTGAGGTATATTAGTTGCTTGATTAAAATAATTTTCAAAAGAATTTCCAAATATGTCAGTACACACTTGCTTAAATTTATTTTCATCACCAAGTATGTATTCTGTCATCATACTAATATCCATATTCCTTTGCTTTAAGGTATATAAAATGCCCCTAACTTGTGATTCTGCTCTTTGATAATCAACTGATGTTAACATATTAAATAATGTATTTTTAGGATCATTATTTTTTACTTTTGAATAATTAACACACATTTCTGCAAATATGGAAGCAGATGCTTCTTCAAACATATTTCCATATTGAAAATCCACTTGTCTAAATTTATGAGCATATTCATGTATTATTGTACCAAGCATTTTATCTAATTCTTGTTCTGTATTTAAATCACAATATTGAATATCATGCTGACTAATAACTATCTTTTCATCAGTTGCATATCCACCAACTTGTGTTGTTTTGTTAAATTCATTATTTTGAGTATCAATATTTTCTAAAACAACAGGATAACTAGCAAAAACTGCTCTCGCTTTTGCTATAGCTTGTTCATTAGAAAGATCAGTTAATAAAGTTATAACTCTTCCTTGTGCCATTCTAACTACTGTATTTAACTTATTTAATAGTTCTTGTTCAGCCATGATTTCACCTCACTTAATTCTTATATTTTAAATTATCTAATAGTGTTTTCATTAAATTATCTAATGAAATTGTTACTTGGTCATTTTGTAAATCTATTATACCTATTTTTAATTGTTCAGTAGGTATAGTGAAAGGTCCTGCACCTAAACTAAACTGATAAAAATCGTGCATTTTTGGTTCAACAAAATATGCTATAAAATTTCTAATTACCTTTTTCTCATTTTGAACTGGTATAATCATATCTTGAATATATAGTTTAAAATCAAATACTCCGTTATTATAATCTTTATAATAGATAAAACTATTATCTACATTTTCGCAATTATTATTTTTCATAAATTCTTTGGTGTTTTTAATTACTAAATCAATTCTTTGTTCAAATTGTCCTTCATCAATGTGACCGTCTGATGTTAATTGTTCCATAAATCCATGTCCAGATGCTAAAAGTATTGTTTGAGGATTATTATCATTTTCTACTTGAAAATCATTTAATATAGGAATAAATAATTGTTCAGCATGCATTCTATAATTCATCATTCTTGCCATATCCATTGAAACTTTAATTTGTTCATCATTAGGAACAATAAAACTTCTTAATTTTTCAACTACCTTTAATAGAGTACCATCTTTAAAACAACTATATATTTGCCCTGAAACAAATCTATCGCCTCTTATTATTTTTGTTAAAGCTGTTAATGTTTCTTCATAAGTATAGTCATCTATTGATTTATCTTCTATCTTTTTATAATTTTCCACATATTGCATATCAGCAAATCCATTTTCAAAAAGATATTGACTAAATTTTCTTAATTGCTCTCCTGGATTAGACTCTGGTATTGTAAATGTGCCATCTTGTGATGTCATACCACCTATCGTAGTACAAGCATTAGGATTATTTTTTAAATCATTAATAGTATCATTTAAGATTTGTAAATCTAATTTATTATTCATTTCAAGCCTCCTATATTAATTTACCTACTAAGATCATAATTATTGATAGAACCAAAAGTACAATTAATTCAGTTGGAATATATTTACTATACTTTTCTTCTAATTCAACAATTTCTTTTCTATGTTTGATATTATCTATATTTTTACCAATAATTATTTCACTTGTTGAAACAAAATCATCTATATCATCTTTATAAATACTTTTATGATTTGTAGAATCATAACCTGCATATTTTTGTTTTGGAGTTATAGTTGAATATAAACGATCTAGTGTCCCACTAAATACTGTATTACCTATTAAAAACGCTAAAATAACTACTGCTATCGGATATAATATATAAGTCATTCCATATATTTGTCTTATTGTTGGTACAAATACTAACAAGGTACAAATAACTAGGCTAGGAATTACTCCCAATGCAAAACCTATTTTATTTGTAATAGAACTTTTTTTCTTAATAATCCTATCATATCTTTCAGGTGCTTTTAATATTTTTTCCTTTATTAACTGATAAACATCATCCATTTTTTTATCATCGCTACTTAAATTGACTTCAATATCCATTTTGTGTTCATAAATATTCATATTAATACTTTGGCTTACCATCTTTTGGTCGCTACCATGTTGTATCCAATAATTATAATGATACCTTACCCACATATCTTTAACTTCATGTAATCTATTATTAAAAATTGTAATAAAAGCATTATAATTATCAACAGTTATATTAGTGTCATCATAAAAATTAAATGTACATTTAAAAGTACCATCAAAACTTTTCGCAGTCCAATGTTGGTATTCCCTTTCGTATCTTTCATTTTGAGCTGTTTCTTGTTTACATATTTGAATGTTTTCTCTTAATTCTTCATCCATTCTTTGAAATATATCTGCTAAATCTGTATCGGATATTATTTTATTAGCAACTTTTATAGTATCGTTATACATTCACAATTACCTCCAATCGTTTAATTATTATTTTGTTTATTACAGAAAATACAATTAGCAACAGGAAATTGTTTTAAAATATCTTTAATTTGTTGCTCTATCTGATTCATATTTGGATCATTATGATTTGATTTTCTAGTAAATTTTATCTCATAAGGTTTAAATGTTATTATAAATGAATTTTCGTGTTCTTCTGGACTATCTCCTTTTCCTCTATGAAAATCCATACATAATTTAATATCCATACTACTAATTCCATTTAGATTTCCACCTTGAACGGCAGACATGAATTGTGAATAATCTTTACAAGTAATATTGTTGTATAATTTTTCTCTTATGAATACTTCAAATTGTTGACCATAAGATTTTTTATACATATATTCCTTATACTCAGGTTTAAACTGTTTGTTTTTTTCCTCATCTGCCTCAACTAATTTTGTTAATTGTTTATTCATTTCATCACAATATTGAACCAAATATGAAATAGCCTCTACTGTTGGTAATATATTAGAATAATCATATTCATTATTGACTACTATTTTTGATGTAAAACTATCGTTCATACTATATCCTCCTTCGTGTTATACAAATATAGTTCATATAACATTATAGCATACTTTACAATGAATTGCCTTATATTATTGTTAATTTTACAATAAAAAAATTAAAAAATTGTAAACAAAAAAGCAATAATCAAATTAATAAGATTATTACCTTAATATTTTATAAACAAATTTACCTGTTATTTCTGTAACATATTCCTTTTTTTGAATATTATTTATCCAGTTGTTAGGTAATTCTTCATAACCATATAATATACCTGCAATACCACCAGTTATTGCGGCAACTGTATCTGTATCATCCCCTAAATTAACAGCTTTTAACACTGCCTCTTTATAATTATTAGTAGTAAGTAAACACCAAATTGATGCTTCTAATGTATCAAGAACATATCCTGATGATTTAATTTCATGTTCTTTTAATTTAGATATATCATTTTTTATAATTCTATTATATATATCAATACCATCTATATTTATATCAGAACATATATTTTGTAGATTATGATAAGCGACATATTTGTCATTACCTTTTAATAGTTCCGATACATAAATTGAATATATATAACAACCTAAAATACTATAAATGTGAGAATGTGTCATTCCAGAAATTTTGCTTATGATTTCAAAATATTTATTATCTTTATAATCTATATTACTTGTATGTAAATAAATTGATATTGGTAATATTCTCATCAAAGAGCCATTACCATTTGATGAAATATCTCCTGTACCACAAATTATATCATTTTCTCTGTCATTATTAATATTTCTTTGATATTGCATAAGTGCATAACTTGTAGCATTACCTATGTCAAAAACATGATTAAATGGGGTAAACTCTCCATCTCTTTTCCATTTAAGAAAATTTTTCATAATACCAACATAATCAATATCAGGTAAAGAACTATTGATTAACCCATCAATAGTTGCTAGCATCATTGAACTATCATCTGACCAAGTTCCTTTTGGTTGATTATGTGTTCCATATTCTTCCATATCAAATATTTTATTTTCTTTTAAACTTTCTCTACCAATAAATTCAACAGGTACTCCCAGTGCATCACCAATGATAAAACCAATAATACCTGCTCTTATTCTATTATCAATGGTTAAAGAAGCATTATTATTTCTATTATTAGTTTTAAATAATAACATTATTAATCATACATAATTCCTGGATTCTTTTCAGCAGGTGTTTTCCAGTCATAATTATATCTTTCTTTTAAAAGTTTTTTCTCTATTTCCCAACGAACATGAATACTGCCAAAAGCAGGTATTTTTCTTCCATCTTTTATTGTTAATAAACCTCTTTCAACCATTTCATTATCGACTTCATTTTCAATTTCTTTTAACATTTCTTCTTCTGATTTATTGTTTCCATTGAAAGCATTAGTTGGAGGTATAGCATCTTTATTTTTGAATCCACCTTTAATTATTTCTTCTGCCTTCGTAGGATCAGACCTTAATAACTCCATAAATGTATATACACCACTTGGGTTAAATTGTGGATTTAATTCATATATTTTTTTAGCAGTATATCCATTTATTTCAATAGCATCTTTTAAATCATAAGTTCTTTGGTTAAGATATTTAGTAAACTCATTTAATATATCATCATATCTTGATAAATCTTTAAATAGTAATTTGCCTACAAAATCATTTACTTTTTCTTCTTCTTTAAAGTATTTAATAACTAATTCAGCCCAAAATGGATCTTTTAATTTACTATTAATAGCTTCTGTAAAACTTAATTTATCATATTCCATATCATGTATTTTTTCTATATCTATTTTCTTCTTATTTTTAAATATTTTTTCATATTCAGATATTAAATCAATAAATTCATTCCAATTACTAGGAAAACCACCATTTCCAGAAATTAATCTCGTATTATTTCCAATTTCAAGTTTAATGCTCCATTCAACATTGCTTTCGCCTGAATAAGCATCTGTCCAATTACTTATAATACTATATAATTTACTAACAAATTGATTATAATATCTCTCTGGTACATTAGTTGATAAATCCGAAATAGATTTTCCATCTAGGTTATTTAAGTCAGCAAATAACAAATCATACATTTCTGGTTTACTTACATGATTTAATAATAATACATAATTATTGTTATCATTTTTAATACCAATTCTTATTGATTCTTTAGACATATTAATATTGTTTGGCATTTTAAAATTAGTATCTGGATATATATCTTTACCGCATTTTTTACACTTATGGGTTGGTTGATTTCCTGTAATTTCACAACCACCTAAAATATATTTATTTTTGTCGTAATCATAAGTCGGTTCTCCATATAAATATTTCCACAATTCTATTGAGCCACAATAAGGACATTTTCTAGAATTAATATCACTAATATTCGGAATACCATACACCCTTTGGGGAACATTGTTTTCGGGATTAATATCATATTTACTATTTGTCATATTATTTGGAATACCATATACTTTTTGAGGAACATTATCTTCTGGTTTTATATCATATTTATCTTTATTTCTAATAAAATCAGGAATACCATATACCTCTCTTGGCATATTATCCTCTGGTTGTATATTATATTTATTATTTTTAGTTTTTTCCTTTTCTTCTTTTTCCCATTGTTTTCTTAAACTATCGGGTATTCCATATACTATTTGTGGTCTATTATCCCTTTCATCAATATCATATTTATCTTTTTTACTAAATAACCCCATATCATTTTCCTCCATTTCTTCATCACTAAATATATCCGAATCATTTTTCACTAAATCAAGTAGTATATTAGATACAGTTTCTAATGAATCTATACCATATATATATCCTAATTTTCTTTCCCATACTACATTATCATCTTCATATTGTATAAATTCCCAAGCTTCTCCATCACAAGCGTCAACAACACGATTATCTGATTTTGATAATTCTACATTTTGAATAATTAGTTTTAATTTTTCCTCACTTATGCTATGTGAATATGATTTTACCTTATCTTGACCATTTATAATTTCATATTTAATAGATAAATCATCATATATATACCATATTTTTGTATTCCAAGTATATACAGTTTTTAATCCCCAATCGTGATCTTCTATTTTAAACATTAATTTTTTTTCAATATTAGAACTATCTATTGTATTTTTAATTTCATTAATTTCCTTTATATTACTATTACTATCGCCTAAAACAATATCTATTATATCATTAAATATATACATCTCATTATCTGAAATTCTAATCTGATTTTTCTTTCCATAAATTTCTATATCAATAAATATATTTACAGGATTAAACTGATTACTATCGGAAATATTTAACAAATCGTTATCATTTATATATTTTATTAATTTTTCTTTTTGATTATTGGTTAAATCTTTATAGTGTTCATATTTATTATTTAAATCAAATGTATAATTATAAATTTTGTTTTCTTTTAAACTTACAAAACAATTATTAATATTATTATTTGAAAAAGTGTCATTAGAACTTATGAATATATAATCATCTTTTTTTATATTAACTAAATATGTATTATTATTTCCTATAAACTCATTATAATTTACCATGTTATTTTTCAAAAAAGCACTATATTGTTTTTTTATTTCTTCTGGTGTATCAATTTGCAATTTTCTTTCTCCTGTTTCTTCATCAATTTCTAAATAATCCACCCATGGTGTTTGTTCTAATGTATAAATACCTTTACGGGATACTTGCAACATAATTGGTACTTGTGTATTAAATATTTCGGTAACTATTGAATCAAAAACTTCTTTACCAGCAAAACGAATTGAGCGTATATAATAATCTTTATCATCCTTAAATAGATTAGCATTTGCAATTATACCTAATTTTTTACTATAAACTGTCTTCCATTTTTCATTTATGTTCTCATTATCCTCAATAATAACAATATCATCACATATTTGATTTAAACTTTCAACAAACTTTTCAAAAAAGCAAGTTAATTCAATTTTTTTATTATCGTATTTTATATATACATGATCAATATTTCCCTTTTTTCGTTTTATATGATCTGGATGATCTATCGCTATTACTTCGCAAAGAACATGATTAAAACCATTTTCATATAAGTGTGGAACACCAGAAGGCTTAAAATCTTGCTTATTTAATTTATCTAAAGATATATCACCAATTTTTTTATAAGGAATAAATTCGTATTCGTAAACATTACTTTCGAATTTATTTAAAATAAATGATCTAATTTCTTTTATCATTTCTAACAATATATCTCTTTCTTGTTTACAAATTAACCCATCTTTATAATACTGATCATTTGCAAGTAATGTATCTTTAAAATTCTTCCCCTCTGGTACTTGATGTGGAGCAATATATCTATCCCCTCTAATATAATCCCACAAATCAATAAATGCACCCATTCTATTATCCCATTTGCCTTTTCCCCAAACTGAATTAGGTTCCTCATAACGTAATTTATCATCATTTAGTCTTTGAGTTAATTCCTCTTTTAAAAAGGATAATCTTCCATAAGTAACAAATCTACTATCTTCTTCAAAATCATATGCATTGAATTTATCTTCAATTTTTTTGAAATAATCTAAATATAGTTCATTTGGTATCTTGAATATTTCATATTTATTAAAATCATTAATAAATTCTTCTGTAATTTTGACTAGTTCTTCCCTTTTTAATTTATCACTTAAAGAATCTATGCTAATAGCTTCATATCCGCAATAAGGGCATTTTTGTTTATGGCTTACAAGTTTATCATTAGTCTCCTTATCTCCTAATGAATAATTAACACTATAAACGACTAATTGTTGACTTTCTTTACCACATTTAGCACATTTAACTGTTTCTCTACTAATATCACTCATCTTCTACCCTCCATAAATATCGTTGATACAGAAGTTTGGTTTTCTATCATCAAAATTAAATGTATGAAATGAATCACCTAAGCAATATTTCCATTTTGGGCATTTGCTACATTTATCGCATTTTAATCTATCATCACTTCTAAATAGTTTAAATTTATTTTCCCAAACATCAACAAAACTATCTGTTTTTATATTTCCTTGTACAAACTCTGGTCTTCTTTCTACATTAGGGCATACAAATATATCTCCATTACTCAATATACTTGCAACATATAATCCTGTAATACAGAAGAAATATGTATCTCTTATTTCTTTTTCCATAGGAATATCCAGGTAATGACTACAACCATATTCAACATTCATTATATTTTCTTCTTTTTTCTCTTTGATGAAATTAAATAACCATTTATACTCATCTTTATCTAATAAAATATCTTTATTGCCTTTTGCTCTACCTATTGGATCTACATTTATAACTCGCCAAGAAATAATATTTAATTCTTTCATAAGTTTATATAAATCCTCTAATTCGTGAAGATTTTTTTTGTTAGCAACTGTTGTTACTTGAACGATTTTTATTGAAGGTACTTTTTGTAATTTTTTGATATTTTCTATAATTCTATCAAATGAACCTGATACTTTTCTAAAACTTTCGTGGGTTTCTTTCAAGCCATCAAGACTTATTGAAATAGTTTCCATATTTGTATCATTCATTTTCTTTAAAATATCATCAGTTATTAACATTCCATTTGATGTCATGCCCCATCTAAAACCTAACTTATTTGCATAATCCATTATTTCAAATAAATCTTTTCTAACTAATGGCTCGCCACCTGTTACATTTAACAAAATATCATTAGCATTATAATGTTCTGAAATATCTAATAATGCTTTCTTCAAATCTTCTGCACTTATTTCATCTTTTGGAATAAAATCTCCACAACTACTTCCACAATGCTCACATCTTGCATTACATCTTGAAGTAACTTCTAAAAACAAATCCTTTAATATAGGTTTTTCATATAATTTTTGTCTATACTCATATAACTTATCAAGATTCTTTATTTTTATTTGTTTTATTTCATCGTTCATTAACAACACCTACTATTCATTATTTATCTTCAATTTTAAATTGGTCAAATTCTGCTTTCTCTTTATCGTCTTTCTTTAACTTATCCATTTTTTCTTCTATTTCTAATTGTTCAATTTTATCATCTATACTCTTAATTAAATCATCAACCTTAAATGGCTCGCCTAAATCTGTATTAGCAAAACCCATATTTCCTAATTGTTGTGATTTAATTTCTTTAACCATTTTTTCTAAATCAAACATTTTAATTGTTGTAGTATTTAATGTTGGATATTCAACATTACTTTCAGTTATAGAAACAGTTTCAAAATCTTTATCAAATGTTTCTTCAACATTACTAATTACCAATTTTATATTTGTATTACCAATGGATAATAAATCACATAATTTTGGCATATAACTACCATATATATTTGCTAATTCAGCTACTGAACGAGTAGCAATATATGTTTTTATATTTCTTGAAATACATGATCCTAAAATATCTACTAAATCATTACATTTTTCAATAATATCAAAGTTATCTAAAATTAAATTAAATTTATTTTTTGATTTTAAATCAACTAATATTGCATATAATTGTTCAATAAACATTGCAGCCATAGTATTTAATGACTTATTTTCATCTCTTGCAATTAAAATTATTGCAGTTGGTTTACTAACTACATCCTCAAAATTAAATGTAGTTTTATTCATTAATTGTGATAATTTTTCTCTTGATACATATAATCTTAATTTTTGTCTAGCAACTGATAAAATACTACCTTTTGTATCTCTTGGTGCTAAAAATGTTGTTGAAGCAAAGATATATGGTTTTGAAGCAACATCTTTTGCTTTAAAATATTCAGTAATATAATCTGTTGCCCCAAATTTTTTATCAATTCCATTGAACATATTATTAACACTGTTTAAATTTACTTCATCTACAGTTCCATCTTCAAACAAAGCAAGTGTTACACCTGTAAAGAAATCAGAAGCAGTTAATGCCCAAAATGGATCTTGATTAGAATTTTCATAAAACATAATTTTTCCTATCTTTTCAAGATATTCCTGTGCTTTATCTTTATCGCCATTTTTGTATAAATTATAAGGATATTCTAATGGATTCCATCCTTCACTTTTATCCATATCTCTTAAATTTATTATTATAGTGTTATAGTTGTTTGATTTTAACTTATCATAGTATCTATTTATATATTCTTCCTTTGAATCTAATATAAATAGACTTTCCTTTTTTTCAATAGCATTATCAACAATAGGTAATAATACATTAGCACTTTTTCCTGATGCAACATCTCCCTCAACAATTAAATTTTTATGTGCATTAAGCACTTTTTCCAACATTTCTTTTTTCATATTTCCTCCTTAATACTTTTTCTTCTTCTGTTTCACTAATCCTTGTATAACTCTTTTTGCTCTTTATTTCTTCTTGCATATATGTTAGTCGATCATACTTTAATTTTAGTAAATACATTCTTTCTTCTATTTCTTTTTTCTTTTTTTCTAATATTTCTTCATCTATGTTGTCTTTATATTCAATAATTTCATCTAATGTAAAATCTAATGATTTCAATAATTTAATAAGTTCACATTCAATAACATTAGCTTCACTATAATACTTATATCCAGTAAATTTATCTATCTCACTTGGTACTAATACACCATATTCTGCATAGTATCTTAAAGTTCTAACAGGAATATCAACTATTTTTGAAAAATCTCCAATTTTATACATTTCTGATCTACTCCTTTACTCAAAAATTTCCTCCTCTCAACTTAATACTAACAGAGCAGTTGACTGCCAAGTCAATACTTTTTATCTTGTTTGCTTATTAGTATATTGTTCAGTCATGCCTGATGGTATTACTTGATAACTACCATCTTGCAATATGGTTTGTATTTCATTTGATTTACTTATTCCATTTGGATTAATCATAATCATATCACCATTATACATAATAACTGTTTGCAATATTTCTTTTGCAGGTGCTAATTTTTCTGCTATTTGTTTAAATGCTTCATGTTGCCATATATCAGCAATAGAAATATTTAATCCTGTATCTCTTATATCATATTTAGTTCTTAATTCTTCTGGTAATGTTCTCGCCAAAGTTGTTTTTTTCATCTCTTCACTTACATTTCCATGTGTATGTCCTATTGAAACAACTGAATATTGTTCACTTGCCATAAGTTTTCTAAATGTTTCTTCATCATCAGAAACATGAGTTTCTGATAAAGCATTTTTCATATCATAAATAATATCTTCAATAACAACAAAATCCTCGCCATCAATATTTTTCTTATTTCCAACTAATAAGAAAGGGATTTCTTGTGCAGTTTGTGGATTACTAATTCTACTAACAAATTGCATATATGTAATATATACTTTTGAACTTAAAATAACTTTAGTTCCACTATCTGCCATAAGTGTTGGAGATAAAGGAATATCGCTAACTTCTGTATTTTCTTTATTCTCACATGCCATAACAAAATCAACAATCTGCTCTTCATATCCACTATTAAATAATTTATCTATAACCACCGATGGTACATCAAATTTCATATCACACCTACTCTTAATTATAATTATAGCATATTTTTCTTTATATTTACATAGCAATTGACACTTTTTACAGTTTTTTATAGAACCACTAGTTCAATAAAAAAACAACTTAATCATTTCTAAGTTATTCTTCAAAAAATCTATCTATTCTTACTCCTAAAACAACAGATATTTTATATAAAGTTATTAGCGAAATATTATTTCTATCATTTGCTGCTTCTATTCTTTTAAGATGATCCGATGATACATCAACTGCTTCAGCTAAGTCCATAAGTCGAACTCCCTTTTCATTTCTATACTTTTTGATATTTTTGCAAATAACAGACTTAATATTTTCATTAAAATTATCATAATTGAACAAGTTATCACACTCCTATAAAAATTATAGATGTAATTTAATGATAAATAAGCGACCTTTCGTGCCAAAAAATCGCTTTTATATGTTATACTTAAAAAGAGTAATATGATTTTTTTAATTTTTCTTTTATAATAAAAAAGAAAAGAGTTATTATTTCATATTTACTCTTTTCGGTAAAGTTGGATGTTTCTGTTCTTTTATTAGAAGATATGGCTCTACTTTCAAAACCTTTGCTATATTTGAAAGAGTGTCAATTGGAACATTACCATTATAAGTTTCTATATCACTAATGTATCTAGGACTCAAGTTACATTTTTCGGCTAACTGTTCTTGAGTATATCCAATTAAAAATCTATAATATTTAACATTAGCACCCAATACTTTACGGATGTTTTGAGTTTTCAACTAACACCACCATTTCTAGTTTAACCTTTTTAGTCAAAAATAAACACGAGGTGGTATCGCTGAAAATTTGTTGCTTTATAGAAAGGAGTGCTAGTAGTAATGAAAAAGGAAAGTGAAGAGGATATATTTTTAGGTTTTCTTATAAAAGAAAAGGAAAATGCATACATAAATAAGACCTATGCACAAACTGCAATAAGATATATGGGAAAATATTTTGAAGAACGAGTAAAAAATAAAACCGTGTTTCAAAAAATCTTTCAGTATATTAGAGATTTCTTTATGGGATTTTATTTGAATTTTGTTTTTCATAAAAACAAACAAAAAATCAAAAATCTAACTGATGAAGATAAAAAGGATAAAATCTTAATTCATAAACAATTTAAACATGGAAACTTTAAGATTCACTTTTATCTAATAAGAAGATTCCAAATCAAAACATTAGCAGATGATAGTGGATGTGTTGATATTTCTAATTTTGAATTTGATGCATCTATAAGGATTGAATATAGTGAAATAATTACTCAACATCACTTGAAGAAAACCTTTGATAATGAAGAAGATGCAACAAATTATTTCAATCAATTATTACTTGATAACAAAAAGAAAAATGGAATATTACTAATTAGTGAATTATCAAATAAAATGGATGAAGAATTTTATAACCTAAAAAAAAGAACTGAACTTTTAGAGAATAAACTATTAAATGAAGGAATAAAATGTTAGCCGAATTAAGCAACTGCTAGTACAGAGTTGTTTTTATTTATCTTTCAATCTCATCTTCGTAAAAATTTTCATATAAATCTTCATCAAAATCCCATAAATTTTCTATTGGATTGTTTAATTTATGAATATTGCTTTCTATTGAACTTTTGAAATATCCATATTTATTTTTTATAATGTTACCATCTTCATCTTCAAAGTTCCTTTTTACTACTCTTGGCACTATATAATGAATAATACATATTAAGTCTTTATAAGAATTACCATCCGTTAATAATTCTTCAAACAATTTGTCATAATAAAATATTTGAGTATCTGTTTCGTTTATATATCCCCTATCAATTAATTCTAAAGTTAATATATTATGTTCTTCAGCAACAAAAAAAGATGAAATTGTTTTATCATCTTTATCTATTTGTTTTTTAGTATTTATTATATTAGTATTTATTTGTGTAGCTGTTTCCACATTTGGATTATCCAGGTGTGGATTTTCCATATCTGGATTAGTTTGTTCATTTTCTAAATCAATAAAATGTGGTATTTCATATATTAAATAATTATATTCAAAATAACCTTTATCTCCTCTCACTTTTTCAATTTCTACATAATGATGTTCTTGTAGTTCTTTTAATATTGATCTGATTCCATCTCTACTCTCTTTGCTAATTGAACATAATCCTGCAAGAGAATAATCCCAATCATCTGGCAAACTTAACATAAATGATAATAACCCTTTAGCTTTATATGATAAATTTTTATCTCTTAAATGATAATTAGACATAACAGTATAATTATTATTCTTTTCTATTTTAAAAACTGACATTTTTACACCTCCAAACAAAAAAAACAACTATAAAGTTGCCTTTAATTTATTATACTTTTCTTTTGCATTTTCTAATTTATTAAATCTCTCACTATAAATTAACTTTATATTGTCTTTACTTACAATGCATTTTTCTACAATAAATTTATTACCTTTTTTAACAATTGAAATAATAATACAATTGTTACCTATAATCATTTCGTAAACATCAAT
>CALVQZ010000091.1 GCA_944358275.1 uncultured Bacilli bacterium | reverse complement strand
TTAAAATCAACTCCTTACTATCTTTGGAAAAGATAGTTTAATTGTATCAATTAATGAAAAAGAATTGGTACAAACTGTCCAATTTCTAGATTGACATTTTTGTCCAATTCCATATTAACATTTACATCATACAAGGAATTTATGAACAAAATATCAAAAGAAAAATTAGAATATTTAAGGAAAAATACTAAGTTATCACCATTTAACAAAATGAGAATGGCATACTTAAAAAGTCAAGGTGTATCTAGTGAAGAATTGGAAAGAATTGAATATGAAGAGAGATTTAATGTTTATCAAAAAGGTTGGGAAAAAACCTGGAAAAATTTAAATTGGGGTGAAAAAGAAAATGAGAATTTAATTGAATTTTCTGATAGTGCTCTTGAACAAGCAATTAGTGAGGAAAATAAAAAAACTAGATAATTGTCAATAAAAGAGTATTGTTATTTAATAATTTAAAGAAATTAAATAATTGTTGTTAAAAACTTCATAAATAGATTTGAGAATATTTCCAAATCTATTTTTTTGTAATTTGATTTAATATTTTAAAAGAGTATTATTAGCAGTGAAAGGAGAAATTTATGTTAAATCAAATAGTTATTGTTGGACGTCTTGTAAGAGACCCAGAATTAAGACAAACAGAAGGAGGTAAGAAAGTAACTAATATTACACTTGCTGTACCAAGAAGTTATAAAAACTCAAATGGAGAATACGAGACAGACTTTATCGATTGTGTTTTATGGACTGGTATTGCAGAAAACACAACAGAGTATTGTAAAAGAGGAGATATATTAGGCGTAAAAGGAAGAGTACAATCAAGAACATATGAAACAGAAGATAAGAAAAGGTATATATCTGAAGTAGTTGCAGAAAAAGTTTCATTTTTATCTCCGGCGCATAAAAGTGAATAAAGACGATAAAATTGTTACTTTTTAGTTAATTCAACAATTTACCCATATTTAATTAGTTATAATTTTTTATGGGTGAAGGGTATGTTTTTAGGAGCGAGACTTAAAGAATTAAGAACAAAGAATAATATGACACAAGCTGAATTAGGTAAATTAGTAAATGTAACAAAGGTAAGTATTTGTTGTTATGAAAAGAATATAAGACTTCCTAGTTTAGAAACTTTAGAAGATTTATCTAATGTATTTGGTGTAAAGTGTGATTATTTTTTTGGAAAAGATATGTCTACTGTTATGGAAGATACAGAAGATTATGCTTTTTATATTTCTAAGGAAGAAGCAGAATTTTTAAAAACACTTAGACTAAATAAAGAATTATATTCACAAGTTTGTAATGATCCTAAAAGAATGGTTGAACTAATTGAGAAAAAATTGAAATAAAAGTACTAGAAATAGTATTTTTTTCTTTTATCTTTATAGTTTATTTATGTATTTTGTTGTATAATTAACTTATATGATAGGAGGAAAAATATGGTTTATACAAAAAAGGTAGAAGATATGTGTCCTGTTAGAAAGGGTGTTAATCATGGACCTGCACCAATACCTGAAGAGGGTAAATGGGTTTTTGCAAAAGAAATAAAAGATATTTCGGGACTAACTCATGGTGTAGGAAGATGTGCTCCTCAACAAGGCGCATGTAAATTAACATTAAATATTAAAAATGGAATTATAGAAGAAGCTTTAATCGAAACACTTGGTTGTAGTGGTATGACTCATAGTGCTGCTATGGCAGGTGAAATATTAGTTGGAAAGACTATATTAGAAGCATTAAATACTGACTTAGTGTGCGATGCAATCAATACTGCAATGAGAGAATTATTCTTACAAATTGTATATGGAAGAAGTCAATCTGCATTTTCTGATGGTGGTCTTTCAATTGGCTCAGGCCTTGACGATTTAGGAAAAGGAACGAGAAGCCAAATTGGAACAGTTTATTCTACATTAAAAAAAGGACCTAGATATTTAGATTTAGCAGAAGGTTATGTAGTTGAACTTGGTCTAGATAAAAACGACGAAATAATTGGTTATAAATATGTTCATATAGGAAAAATGATGGATAGTATTAGAAAAGGAATAGATCCGATGAAAGCTATTGAAAAAGCTAGTGGTACATATGGAAGATTTGAAGAAGCGGTTAAGAAAATTGACCCTAGGGAGGAATAATATGGAATTATTTGAAGGATATAATATAAGAATAAATCAAATAAAATCTGTAATGGATAAGTATGGAATTAAAGATTTTGAAGATGCTAAAAATATATGCTTAGAAAGAGGATTTGATCCATATGAAATAGTAAAGAGTATTCAACCTATATGTTTTGAAAATGCATGTTATGCTTATACACTAGGTGCTGCTATTGCTATAAAAACAAATAGCATTAAAGCAAGTGAAGCAGCAAGGAAAATAGGTGAAGGCCTACAAGCATTTTGTATACCAGGAAGTGTTGCAGATAATAGAAAAGTAGGACTTGGTCATGGTAATTTAGCATCTATGCTATTAAATGAAGAAACTAAATGTTTTGCATTTGTTGCTGGACATGAATCTTTTGCAGCAGCAGAAGGCGCAATTGGTATAGTAAATAGTGCTAATAAAGTTAGAAAAGAACCACTTAGAGTTATTTTAAATGGTCTTGGTAAAGATGCAGCTCAAATAATATCTAGAGTAAATGGGTTTACATATGTAAAAACAGAATATGATTTTTATAATAATAAAGTAAATGTAGTTGAAGAAATAAGGTATTCAGATGGAGAAAGAAGTAAAGTTAGATGTTATGGAGCTAATGATGTAAGAGAAGGGGTTGCTATAATGAAACTTGAAAATGTAGATGTTTCCATAACAGGTAATTCTACAAACCCAACAAGGTTCCAACATCCTGTTGCAGGTATATATAAAAAAGAATGTACAGAATCAGGAAAAAAATATTTTTCAGTCGCATCAGGAGGAGGTACAGGAAGAACACTTCATCCAGATAACATGGCAGCAGGACCAGCTTCTTATGGAATGACTGATACTATGGGAAGAATGCATGGAGATGTACAATTTGCAGGATCATCTTCAGTGCCTGCACATGTTGAGATGATGGGCCTAATAGGTATGGGTAATAATCCAATGGTAGGTGCTACAGTATCTGTTGCAGTTGCAGTTGAAACTAGTTTTAAATAGGAGGACTTATGGAAGAATATAACGTATTATCAAAAAGAGAATTAGAAATTATTGACAAATATTTTAGAGCAGCTAACTACTTATCAGCAGCACAATTATATCTTCTTTCTAATCCACTTTTAAAAGAACCTTTAAAAAATGAACATATAAAAAGAAATATAGTGGGTCATTGGGGGACAGTCCCAGGTCAAAACTTTATATACACTCACTTAAATAGAGTTATAAACAAATATGACCTAGATATGATATATGTATCAGGTCCAGGTCATGGTGGAAATGCGATGGTTGCACAAACCTACTTAGAAGGAAGTTATACAGATGTATATCCGAATATAACAAAAGATATAAATGGAATGCAAAAGTTATTTAAACAATTTAGCTTTCCTGGAGGTGTATCTAGTCATGTAGCACCAGAAACACCGGGATCTATAAATGAAGGTGGAGAACTTGGTTATAGTCTTTCTCATTCCTTTGGTGCAGTGTTAGACAATAAAGATCTAATTGTCGCATGTGTCGTAGGAGATGGGGAAGCTGAAACAGGACCTCTTGCAACAAGTTGGCATTCAAATAAATTTATAAATCCAAAAACAGATGGAGCAGTATTACCAATACTACATCTAAATGGATATAAGATTGCAAATCCAACTATATTTGCAAGAATAAAAAATGATGAATTGATTTCATTCTTTAAAGGATGTGGCTATGAACCATTTATAGTTAGTGGTGAAAAAGATGAAGAACTACATCAAAAAATGGCTTATACACTAGATAAATGTATAGAAAGAATAAAACAAATTCAAAAAGAAGCAAGAGAAAATAATGAAATGAAAAGACCAATATGGCCTATGATTATTTTAAAAACTAAAAAAGGATGGACAGGACCAGTTGAAGTAGAAGGTAAGAAGATAGAAGGCACTTTTAGAGCACATCAAGTACCAATAGTAATAAATCCTGATGATTCTACTAATGTTCCTTTATTAGAAAACTGGTTAAAAAGTTATCGTCCAGAAGAATTGTTTGATGATGATGGAAGATTATTTGAAGAAATACAAAACTTTGCTCCAAAAGGAAATAGAAGAATGGGTGCAAATTCACACGCTAATGGAGGATTGTTATTAGAAGAATTGATTACGCCAGATTTTAGAAAATATGGTGTAAAAGTTGATGTACCAGGTAATGTAGTTGCACAAGATATGAAAGAGTTAGGTGCATATGTAAGAGATGTTATAAAATTAAATGAAGAAAAGAAAAACTTTAGAATTTTTGGACCTGATGAAGCGTTATCAAATAGATTAAACTATGTGTTTGATGTTACAAATAGACAGTGGAATGCAGCAACATATAAAGAAGATGAATTCTTAAATAGTAGTGGTAGAGTAATGGATTCTATGCTTTCTGAACATTTATGTGAGGGATGGCTTGAAGGATATCTTCTTACAGGACGCCATGGATTTATGCATAGTTATGAAGCATTTATAAGAATAATAGATTCTATGGCGAGTCAACACGCAAAATGGTTAAAAGTAACTAGTGAATTATCTTGGAGAAGAGAAATTGCATCTTTAAACTATGTATTATCTAGTCATATTTGGCAACAAGATCACAACGGATATACACACCAAGACCCAGGTTTCTTAAATCATTTAGTTACAAAAAAAGCAGACATAGTTCGTATGTATTTGCCACCTGATGCTAACTGTTTATTATCTTGCTTTGATCATTGTATTAAAAGCAAAAACTATATAAACGTATTAGTCGCATCAAAACATCCAAGGCCACAATGGTTAAGTATGGATGATGCAGTAAAACACTGTACACAAGGAATTGGAATATGGAAATGGGCAAGTAACGATGAAGGTGATGAACCAGATATAGTAATGGCTTGTGCAGGAGATACTCCTACACTAGAAACTCTAGCAGCTGTATCAATTCTAAGAAATAATTTCAAAGAAATAAAAATTCGTGTAATAAATGTAGTAGATTTAATGCGTTTAGAGTCAAATAGAAATCATCCACATGGACTTACTGAAGATGAATATGATATGTTATTTACTAAAAATAAACCAATTATATTCGCATTCCATGGATACCCTTCATTGATTCATCAATTGACATACAAAAGAAATAATAAAAATCTACATGTACATGGCTACAAAGAAGAAGGTACTATAACAACACCATTTGATATGAGAGTACAAAATGAACTAGATAGATATCACTTAGTAATAGATGCACTTAAATATTTAGATAAACTAGGAGATAGAAGAGCATCACTAAATCAATGGTGTAAAGATAAATTAGTAGAGCATAAAGAATATATTAGAGAATATGGTGATGACATGCCTCTTATTAAAGAATGGACTTGGTATAAGGCTATGAATACGGATAGTAAAAATTAGATTATTGCAAGACAATAGTCTTTTTTGTTGTCATAAGAAAGTCATGTCTAAAGCAAAATTTTAAAGACAGAAATATTTGCTCTTTATGCTTGCGATAAAAACCTCTTTTATTTTGAAATAATATGTGATATAGTAATAGACTAAAAAAAGTAGGGGATAATATGATTGAAAAGCAAAAACAAATAAACTTTGAAGATAATTTATATAGTGCTTCATCAAT
>CALVQZ010000090.1 GCA_944358275.1 uncultured Bacilli bacterium | reverse complement strand
TATCTAATAAGATAAAACTTTCTGAATTAGAAAATTATTTAAAAACTAACTAAATACTATGTATTCCCTATAGAGGGAAGTTACAATTCACAGCCATTTGAAAAAGTAGTGATCACTCACTATCTTTTTTAAAGGCTAAAATCTCTTCTAAAGTATACGGATTATCAGACATTAAACGAACACAAGCTTCAATAATATTTATATCATTCTTTTTGCATGTCTCTATGTAACTTCTAATATTAGCATAGTATTGAACATAATTGATATTTTGAAATTGCCCACTTATTTTTAATTTTGATTTGATTGGTCTTATGTTTCTTTCAGAGTTATTATTCGTTGATGGAAGAGAAAAATCATATGCCCATAATAGATAATTCCGTTTATATTTTATTAAGTCATCAATAAATCTTTTTTCTTCATCTTTAAAATAATTTACATCTATAGGTGCTTTATTTTGCTCTTTCGCTTTTTTTATGATTTCATCATATCTTCTATCTAGCTGCATTAAATATTTCTCGTCAAACTTATTGATTTCTTTCTTTTTATCTTGTAACAGCGTATTTCTATCTTTATTCGTTTGACTTAATAACTCGATTAAATCATCATTCCACTCATGATTCGTGTTATTTTTCATTTTTTTAATCTTCTTATTAGATGAATCATACACTCGACATTTTCAAACTTATATTTGACATGATAATTGTGAATGATATGATTATGCATAACTATCGTAGTGGACGGTGTATTTGCTAATATTCCATCTGCATCTAATCCTTCTTCATTTTTAGATTCATGTTCAATAAACAAAACTACATTATCCGTGCAATACGTTCTTAATATTCCCGCTTTTTGGTTGATGGATACAACTCCATCATCCCAACCATATACAGGTTGCTCGGAAATGTATTTTTTTAAATCTTCAATAAATTTTTCTGTGTTTTTTGAAGCTCTTTTTTGTAATTTTGCCACATAACTTTCACTCATATTAATTTCGTTTTTTGTCATTCCACTTATTAGTTTTACCGTTTTATTAAATGGAGTATAGGTTTCATTCGTTAAACAAATTGCTAATGACTGTACTGTTTTACCATATTGAATTTCTTCTTTTAAATCATTTGGTATAGGAGCATGAAATGCATGATTACAATTTTTACATCTGCAATTTACGAATCGATTTTTTCTCTTTATTACTTTTACTTCATAATCTAATTCTTGTTTATCAACACTGGTCTTTAGTATCTCTATTTCTTTACTATGACACTTTGTACACTCTGTTGGGATGATATCTAATGTTTCTGTCGCTTCTTCGTCATTAAAAGCAACTAGTTTATGTTTTTTATGACCTTCTTGTCCTCCGATTTTTCTGTCTGTCTTTTCACGTGTATTTGGAATATATTTCTTTTTTCCAATTGCTGTTTTTGAAGTAGGAAGTCCTGAATTCGTAGAATCATTATCCATGATAGATTGCATTTGAGCTATTTTCTTTTTTAAAGCTTCTATTTCTTTGTCTTTTTCCTTAATATCCTGTTTATATTTATTTTCGAGTTCGGACGTTCTTTCTTTTATAGCAGATTCCAATCTTATTTCAAACTTGTTCTTTAATTGACTATATTCAAATCGTAAATGATTGTATTTACTTCTGATTTCACTATTATAGGATTGTAGTTGTTTTAAAGTAAAACTATTTTTAATTTCTTCTACAGTCATTTGAAAAACTCCTTACTTTGCAAGTTTCTCATATTTTGAAAATAAGTCAATAGCTTTTATGCATTTTGTGGATAACTCCCATAAATTTCTTTACTTATCAACATGTGCTCTTTGATTTTTTATTGTATTTTAATCCACTTTTGTTTCTTTGGCTGTGAATTGTAACTGTTAGTTGATGAAACAAATTAGTTCTATGGTATAATAAATAGCATTAGATTGCGAGGTGTCATATGTCCAAAATTAGTAATGTATTAACAATGCTTGAATATTTGAGTTCAAGTAGAAAATATAGTATTGCTGAATTATCTGAGAAATTAGAAGTTAGTCCTAGAATGATTAGAGTGTATAAAGATGAAATAGAAAAAGCAGGTATTTATATAGATACAATTAAAGGTCCATATGGCGGATATGTTTTAAATCAGAACATCAATGTTCCAAAAAGATTTATTACCCCAAATACTATTAATATAAAGAACAAAGAATTTTATAATATAGTTAATAAAGCAATTAAAGAAAAAAGAAAGTGTTACATAGAATACTATTCTAAAGATAAAAAAGAAATATCTATAAGAACTATTCATCCTTACGATTTAATATTGCTTGGATCAGAATGGGGAGTTGCAGCATATTGCGAGAAAAAACAAGAGATAAGACATTTTTATATAAATCGTATTAAAGAAATAAAATTATTAGAAAACTTTTATAACTGACATATATATTTCCTCTTCTTTTGTTAATATGTAATTAGCAAGGGAGATGTTTTATAATGATTAAACATACACATACTGAACTTACAGAATTAAATTTTTCTAAATTAGAAGAAAGAATAATGCAGGTTAATGATCCATATTTAGGTAAATACAATAACATAAGAGCAATGCTATATGAATTAACTATAGATGATAAACCAACATTAATTATGGCAACTGGTGGATCTAAAGTTATTGCATATTATTTACAATTAATTATTGAAAGATTAGGATTAACTGGATTTATTTGTGAAGTAATTGAGCCAAGAGATTACTTTTATAAAGTAAATAGAAATATGTTTTCCAATTTAATTGTTATTTCTGCTAGTGGAAATACTAATGGAATTAGTGAAGCACTATTAGACTTTAAGG